>NC_013857.1:300000-485000 GCF_000010725.1 Azospirillum sp. B510
GCGCGCGCCGTGGCACTGGGCTATCTCGATTCCGAACTGAACGCCTGATCTCACCGCCGCCACCAGCGCCGTTTCCGCGTTGTGTCGGCGGCGCTCCGCCCGAAACTCTGGGTGATGCGGTCGAGCACGACGGCCAGCAGCACGACGGCCAGCCCGCTCTGCACCCCCAGCCCGATGTCCAGGCGCTGGATGCCCTGGAGCACCACGTTGCCCAGCCCCCCGGCCCCGATCATCGAGGCGACGACGATCATCGACAGCGCCATCATCATGGTCTGGTTCACGCCGGCCATGATCGAGGGCAAGGCGTTGGGAAGCTGCACCTTGAACAGAAGCTGGTGATCGCGGCAGCCGAAGGCCCGGCCGGCCTCGACCAGTTCCGCCGGCACCTGCCGGATGCCCAGCACCGTCAACCGCACCGCCGGCGGCATGGCGAAGACCACGGTGGCGATGATGCCGGGCACCCGGCCCAGCCCGAAAAACAGCACCGCCGGGATCAGATAGACGAAGGCCGGCATCGTCTGCATCAGGTCGAGCAGCGTCCTGCCCACCGCATCGGCGATCCTGCTGCGCGTCATCCAGATGCCGAGCGGCACCCCGCCGACAAGGCTGAGCATGGTGGAGGCGAGCACGAGCCCGAGGGTCGAGACCGTCGACTCCCACAATCCCATCACGAAGATCCCGGCCAATGCCAGCAGGGTGAACAGGGCGAATCCCCGTCCGACCCGCCAGAGCGCCGCCGCCGACAGCAGCAACGCCAGCAGCCAGGGCGGAATTCCCAGCAGCAGCCCGTCCAACCCGCCGCCCAGCCCATCGACCAGCGTCGCGATGACGTCGAGGGCCGGCTGCCCATGATCGAGGATCGTCGTGACCAGCCATTCAGAACCGCGGGCGATCCCGCCGCCGATGGTCTTGTTCAGCCACTCGATGTCGAGGACCGCGACATCAGCCATGCCGCACCTCGCGTTCAACGGCTTGGCCGCGGTCGAGCGCCGCCAGCAACGTCGCGCGCGAGATCACCCCGATGAAGCGGCCATCCGCTTCCACCACCGGCAATGGGCAGGTGGCGGCGGCGACCCGGCCGAACAGAGCCTGGAGCGGCGTGTCCGCCGGCACCGGATCCAGCCCGAACAGGGCCGACGCGCCATCGCCGGCCAGCACGCCGCGGAAATGGCCGGCGTCATCGGTGCGGTAGCGGAATCGCCCAGGCTCGCCGGCATTGCCATCGTCCGGCGGTCGCGCGAGATCGCGGGCACGCAGCAGCCGCGAGGCGTCGACGCCACGGAAGAAGGCGCGGACATACTCGTCGGCCGGCGCCAGCATGATCTCCGCCGGGGTGCCGATCTGGGCGATCCGCCCATCCTCCATCACCGCGATGCGGTCGGCGATCCGCATCGCCTCCTCCGCATCATGGGAGATGAAGACGATGGTGCGGGCATCCTCGCGCTGGAGTCGCAGAAGCTCGCCCTGCATGTCGCTGCGGATCAGCGGGTCGAGCGCCGAGAACGCCTCGTCCATCAGCATGATCGTCGGATTCTTGGCGAGCGCGCGGGCCAGACCGACCCGCTGCTGCATCCCGCCGGACAGCTCGTTCGGATAGCGATCGGCATAGTCGGCCAGACCGACACGCCCCAGGGCTGCCAAGGCCGTCTCGCGCCGCTCTCCCCGCTTCACCCCGGCGACCTCCAGCCCGAAGGCGGCATTCTCCAGCGCGGTGCGGTTGGGCAGCAGGGCGAAGGACTGGAAGACCATGCTCATGTCGCGCCGGAGCACCTCGACCAGATCGGAACGGGACAGGCTGGTCAGGTCGCGCCCGTCCAGACGGATCTCCCCGTCCGATGGTTCGATCAGGCGGTTCAGCAGTCGCAGGATGGTTGATTTGCCGGATCCGGACAGGCCCATGATGACGAAGATCTCGCCGGCCCGGATGTCGAAGCTGGCCTCGACCACGCCAACATTGACGTTCAGTCGCCGCAGCACCTCCGCCTTGCCCGCCCCGCGGCGCAGCATCTCCAGCGCCGGGCGGGGATCATCCGCGAAGACCTTGCGCAGGCCGCGGACCGCCAGACGCACCTGTCCAATCATTGTCGAGGAAGGATCGGCGGGCGTCGGCACGAACATCGTCATGACTGAGGCTTTCGGAACGCAACAGAACGGTATGATTAAGGTGATCGGGCCGTAGATTGCCCTGAGACGAGGGGCGCGGTCGATAGCTGCGTTCATGAAACCTGCATTTTTATGGCGCCGTAGCGCAATTGGCCGCACCCGGTTCGCATTTTTATTTTGATTGATCGTTCAATGAAAAAACTGACTTGTCATTCCCCGGTGATCGGCTGTGACATTCGCAAATTTGATAGTGTTCGAACAAATGACCCGTTAAGGAGTTCGGGGTAAGTTGCCGGACGGTGGAACGTTGGCTGGTGGTGCATGCCGTTTTCGCAAAAGCCCCCCTTGCAAGGGCCGTCGAACCAGGAGCCGTCGCAGCAAAGCCTGGAAACCCGCCGCTTCGCGATGTTGGTCCAGGCGGTTGCCGAGGATCGCGACCGGAAGGCGTTCGCCGCGTTGTTCCATTATTTCGCACCCAGGATTCTTGGTTATTGCCTGAGGCTCGGTGCCGACCGCGCCTCAGCGGAGGAGCTGGTTCAGGACGTGATGTTGACGGTATGGCTGAAAGCGGGCAGCTTCGATCCCATGCAGGCATCGGTCGGCACCTGGATCTTCACCATCGCGCGCAACCGGCGCATCGACCGTCTGCGCAGGGAAACGCGTCCGGCACCCGATCCGAACGATCCGGCGATGACTCCCGCCTCCCTCGCCACCCCGGAGGAGACCGCCCAACTCCTCCAGAGCAGCCGTCAGCTTCAGGACGCGATGGACACTTTGACGGCCAACCAATCCGATGTTCTGCGCCGCTCGTATTTCCTTGAACAGACCCATGAAGAGATCGCCGAGGAGACGGAGGTCCCCCTGGGAACGGTCAAGACCCGGCTGCGCCTTGCGCTCGGCCATCTGAAACGCAGCATGAGGGACAA
Organism: Azospirillum sp. B510; assembly: GCF_000010725.1. Lineage (NCBI taxonomy): Bacteria > Pseudomonadati > Pseudomonadota > Alphaproteobacteria > Rhodospirillales > Azospirillaceae > Azospirillum > Azospirillum sp. B510. Next base: position 303,030 of record NC_013857.1, read on the forward strand.
GGCGTGACGGTGCCGTTCCACCATCCGCAAGACCAGCTTCTGCTCGGCTATGCCAGCGGGCGGGAGTGGGCAGGCAAGTCCCTGCTTTTGGCGACCCATCTCGCCTATTGTCCCGACTGCCGGCAGCGCGTCGCCTCCTATGAAGCCATGTGCGGCAACTGGTTCGAGGAATTGCCCGGCGCGGACGACCTTGGTCTGGATGTGCTGCTGGAGCGGATGGACGATCTGCTCGCCGCCGCGCGGTTGCCGGCGGATACCGAGGCTGCCGGGGCGGCTGCCGAGGTGGCGGCCAGGATCGTCGCCATCGATCCGGCCGGCTGCCGCCCTGTGCCGGAACCATTGCGCGGCTGGCTGCCGGAGCCGATCGACACGCCGGTCGATAACGGATCGTGGCGGGAAATCTCGCAGGGGGTCTGGCTGTCGAAGTGGGAGCGCACCCTGTCCGGCACGACGATCCGTCTGCTTCGCATGGCGTCGGGGGCGCCCGTACCGGCACATCGCCACACCGCCGACGAACTGCTGCTGGTTCTGCGCGGCGCCTTCGTCGATGAATATGGCAGCTACGGACTTGGGGATGTCGCCCACTATGTCGCCGCCACCGATCATCACGCCTTCGGCGCCAGCGAAGAGGACTGCATATGCCTCTTCCTGCTGGATGGCGACCTGATCTTCCTCGACGGGGACGGAAACCCGCTTTAGAAGGTGATCGTTTAAAGCGGTATCGCTTGAAACATGAATCACACTAAAAATCAGAAGATTAGAGTCTGTCCAATGCTTCGATAAGCACCGGACAGACTCTAACCGACCAGATCCTGGTATTCCGGGTGACGCTTGATATAGGCGGCGATGAAGCTGCAAAGCGGCAGAATCTTCAGGCCCCTGGCGCGGATGTCGTCCAGCGTGCCCTTCGCCAACGCCGACCCGACCCCCTGGCCCGCCATCTCGTCCGGCACCACGGTGTGGGTGAGGGCGATCTTGCCGTCGCGGCGGTCATAGGCCACCAGTGCGGTGGCACCGCCGACCGTCAGCTCATAGCGGCCGAGATCCGGGTTGTCCCGCACCTGTTCGTTCAAGCTCATGGTGATGTTCGCCTTCGGTGATCGTGGGAGCGAGCCATCCGGATAATCGGCGGACACCCACGCCGATTCAAGCGCTTCCCGTCCGAATGGTGCCGGGAATTCCACGATCCGGCATCGGATTGACCGATCCAAATTCCTTAGTACGAAATTATACTCCGGAAATTCGCGTTGACGGAACCATCTGCTGGACTGATGGCAGGCTGGCCGACGGCGGAGCGGAGATGCTGCTGCTGGTCCGCGCCGGCCGGACCTTCATGGCCGGCGCGGACATCCGGGAGTTCGGCCGGCTATCCGCCCCGCCCACCCTGCCGGAAGGGGCTGGGCAGGATCGCCGAAACGGTGCGGCGTTACCATAGCGACATCGGCGGCCCGCAATGGCGTCCATCGGCTTCGCTTCTGCAATGCGGGGCGGAGGGCCGCGCCCTTGGATGCTGAATTCGGAATGCGGATTACAAAGCGGAAACTCGTTTCTGTTACTGATTGTTGGGAATCTATCGTATACTCTTTCCCCAGGGACTCTCCACCGCACCCGACCGGCCCTCCAAGCCGGCAGGATCGAAGGAGCTGGCCCGCTTGAGAAGCCCGGGCTTTCATGGAAGGGGAAGAGCATGAAGGACATCACCGTCGCAGCCACCGACTGGGGTCTCCACGCCGTCGCCTGCTGCGGCCTTCGTGACACATCTCCCTCCGCGTGGCTCGGGACGTTGCGCAACGCGCTGTCCGGCGCCTGCAACGGCCGGCGCCTGTTCCTGGATTTGCGCGAGGTCGGTTTTTCCCCCTTGCCGCCCTCGCATCTCGGAGCATTGGCGTCGGTCATCGTTCAGGCCGGTGTCAGCGCGGTTCTCGTGCCGGACCTCCGGTTCGGTCATGCGCTGTGCGATGCGGTGCGCCGCGGCGGAACGTCCGGGGGAATGATCGGGGAAACGGCCGCCGGCCTGCGCATCCTGTCCGCGGACGGACGCGACCGGGTCGCCATCGCCGCCGCCTATCAATGGCTGCTGAACGGTCGGGAGCCGACGGATGCCCTGCGGGTGTCCGATCGCACCCCGTCGGTTCTGGCCTTCCCCGCAACCGCGGCGCAACGGCGGCCGACCTCCCCCGGGTCCGCCGATCTGCGCCACGCCTCGTGACCGCCCCGGCCGTCCGTTCGCGGTAACCGCTTTCTTTCCTCAGTCGTCGTCTCGAACTGCCTCGTCGCCCCGGCCGGATCCGCTCCCGCCGGGGCTTTTTATGCCCGCGGCGACATTGCGCCCCGGCTTGCGGCGGACGTATCCTCGGCTTCCCATTCGTCCGATTCCGGAGTGCCCCGGCGATGACCGACCGTCCCCACCGTCCTGAAACCATCGCCGCCGGCGCCCTGGGCTTCGAGGACGCGGCCAGCGGCGCGGTCATCCCGCCGATCCACCCATCCACCACCTATGTCCGCGATCCCGACAACGGCTATGGCCGCGGCCGGGTCTATGCCCGCGCCGACAATCCCACCTTCGACACGCCGGCGCGGACGATCACCGAACTTGAAAAGGGCGTCGACACCCTGCTGTTCGCCTCCGGCATGGCGGCGGCGACCGCGGTGTTCCAGGCGCTGGATCCGGGCGACCACGTGCTGGTGCCCGACGTGATGTATTGGGCCTTCCGCAACTGGGTCCATGGCCCCGCCACCCGCTGGGGGCTGAAGGTCGAGGGTGTCGACACCAGCGACACCGACGCGGTGCGCGCGTCGCTGCGCCCCGGCCAGACGCGGCTGGTCTGGGTGGAGACGCCGGCCAACCCGCTATGGACCGTCACCGACATCGCCGCCGTCGCCGAATTGGCGCATGAGGCGGGAGCCTGGCTGGCCGTGGACAGCACGGTCGCCACCCCGGTGCTGACCCGTCCGCTGGAACTGGGCGCCGACATCGTGATGCATTCGGCGACCAAATACCTGAACGGTCATTCCGATGTCGTCGCCGGCACCCTGACCGCCGCCCGCAAGGATGAATTCTGGGGCCGCATCAAGGCGGTGCAGTCCCAGCAGGGCGGCATCCTCGGCAGTTTCGAGGCATGGCTGCTGCAACGCGGCCTGCGCACCCTGTTCGCCCGAGTCCGCTGGCAGAGTGCCGCCGCCATGACTCTGGCGGAGCGGCTGGCGGCCCACCCGCTGGTGTCGGAGGTGCTCTATCCCGGCCTTGCCAGCTTCCCCGGCCACGGCATCGCGTCGCGGCAGATGAGCGGCGGCTATGGCGGCATGCTGTCCATCCGGGTGACGGGCGGCAGACCGGCCGCCATCGACACCGCCGCCCGCGTCGGCATCTGGCGCCGCGCCACCTCGCTCGGCGGAGTGGAAAGCCTGATCGAGCATCGCGCCAGCATCGAAGGTCCAACCTCCCCGGTGCCGGGCGACCTGCTGCGCCTGTCGGTCGGGCTGGAGTCGCCCGAAGATCTTTATGAGGACCTGGATCAGGCGCTGCGCCGCGCCGCGGGACAGGGCTGAGAGGCGGGGCATATCGACGCAGCATTGGCTGCGCAACGCTTTCCGAGTACCCCCAACGCGGTTAGGGCTTGACAGTGAGAATGATTCGCGACGTTATTCCCTGAGAATAAGTCGCACTTGCTCTCATAATCGACCACCGACGTTCGAGGAGACCTCCATGTCGAAGCGCGCTGCCGGCTTTGCCGCCGTAGCCGTCGTTGCTCTGCTGCCGTTCGCCGCCCAGGCGGCGGCCCCGGCCTACAAGGACGTGGCGAAGAATTACGCCGACATCGCACATGCCGCCTATGAGGACGCCACCAACGGCGCCAAGGCGCTGAAGAAGGCGGTGGACGCCCTGATCGCGAACCCGACCGAGGAGAATCTCACCAAGGCGCGCGACGTCTGGAAGGCCGCCCGCGTGCCCTACATGCAGACGGAAGCCTTCCGTTTCGGCAATCCGATCGTCGATGAATGGGAAGGCAAGGTGAATGCCTGGCCGCTGGACGAGGGGCTGATCGACTATGTCGATGAAAGCTATGCCGGCGGCGAGAGCAACCCCTACGCCAAGGCCAACGTGATCGCCAACCCGAAGATCACGGCCGGTGGCAAGACCATCGACGCGACCAAGATCACCAAGGAACTGCTGGCCGAAAAGCTGCACGAGGCCGGCAAGGTCGAGGCGAACGTCGCCACCGGCTACCATGCCATTGAATTCCTGCTGTGGGGCCAGGATCTGCACGGCACCGGTCCGGGGGCGGGCGAGCGCAAGGCCACCGACTACGCCAAGGGCAAGGCCTGCACCAACGACCATTGCGACCGCCGCGCCCAGTATCTGAAGGTCGCCACCCAGATGCTGGTGGATGATCTGGCCGAGATGACCGCCGACTGGTCCGCCAAGGGCAAGGCCCGCGTCTCCATCGCCAAGGCCCCGGAAAGCGAGGGCGTCGCCCGCATGCTGACCGGCCTGGGCTCGCTCAGCTATGGCGAACTGGCGGGCGAGCGCATGAAGCTCGGCCTCATGCTGCACGATCCGGAGGAGGAGCATGACTGCTTCTCCGACAACACCCACAACTCGCACTATTATGACGAAGTCGGCATGGTGAACGTCTACAACGGCAGCTACAAGCGCACCGACGGCAAGACCGTCTCCGGCGCCTCGCTGTCGCAGCTGGTCGCCGCCAAGTCCGCCGATGCCGACGCCGCCGTCAAGGCCGCCATGGCCGACACCATGAAGGCGATGCAGGCGATCAAGGACACCGCCGACAGCGGCAAGATGGCCTATGACCAGATGATCGGCGCCGACAATCCGGAGGGCAACAAGCTGGTCTCCGACGGCATCGACCGGCTGGTCGCGCAGAAGAAGGCGCTGGAAGGCGCCGTCGCCGCCCTGGGCGTCTCGGTCGAGGTCAAGGGTTCCGACAGCCTCGACAACCCGTCGAAGGTCGGCAAGTAAGACCGTTCGACAGGCCACAGTCATCCGGCTCCGGTCCCGCGCCCTGCCGCGCATGGCCATTGCCCCCGAGCTTCCCTTCCGGGCCGATCCGGCGCGGAAGGGCGGCGGGGCCGGAGCCGGCTCCTTTCCTGCCTTATGTCTTTCCGGACCACCGTCATGCCGCATCACCCCGCCGCCCCGCTGTCCCGCCGCGTCCTCCTTCAGGCCGGGGGTGCCGCCATCGCGGCGACGGCGCTCGGTGGAACCGGCCTCAGGGCGCCCGATGCCGGCGCGCTGAAACCCGGCCTTGCCCTCCCGGCGGCCGTCACCGCCCCCGGCGACCTCGTCGAGGTCGAGCTGGTCGCCAAGCAGCGGATGCTGCGCATCTTGCCGGAGCCGGCCGAACCATCGCCGCTGATCACCTACGCCGACCAGTTCCCCGGCCCGATCATCCGCATGCGCAAGGGCCAGCGGTTGCGCGCCACCCTGGTGAACGGGTTGGACGAGCACACCTCGATCCACTGGCACGGCATCCGCCTGCCCAACCTCGAGGACGGCGTCCCCTATCTGACCCAGCCGCCGACCAAGCCGGGCGAGCGCCATGTCTATGAATTCACCCCGCCCGATGCCGGGTCCTTCTTCTTCCATCCCCATTGCAACACGGTGGAACTGCTGGGCCGTGGCCTTGCCGGCGTGCTGATCGTCGAGGAGCCGGACGCGCCGAAATTCGACGCCGACCTCGTCTGTCTGATCAAGGACTGGCAGTTGGACAAGACCGGCAAGTTCGGCGCCTTCATGACCGACCGCGGCGCCTCGCGCGCCGGCACCTTCGGCAGCGTCTCCACCGTGAACGGCGCCATCGAGCCGGTGTTCGAGGTTCCCGCCAACGGCGACATCCGCGCCCGCCTCTACAACATCGACAGCACCCGTGTCGTCGACCTGCGGGTCGAGGGAGCGGATGCCTGGATCATCGCGGTCGACGGCAACCCGTTGCCGCCGCGCCCGCTCGACGGCTGGCAGATGGGACCGGCGATGCGCATCGACGTGCTGTTCCGCGCCCCGGCCAAGGCCGGTCAGACTCTGCAGCTGACCAACGTCTATGCGGCGGAACCCCGGCCGCTCGCCATTTTCCGCTCCGTCGGCCCCGCCCGGCCGAACAAGCGCTTCAAGCCGCGCGCCCTGCCCGCCGCCGCCATTCCCGAGCCGGACCTGAAGGACGCGCCGATCATCCCGATGGCCTTTTCCGCCACGGCGGTGGCGCAGAGCTTCGATGCGCCGGTGCTGGCTGGCCTGCCTTATGCCGACGCGCTCTGCCTGTCGACGAAGACCTTCTGGGCGATCAACCAGCAGAGCTGGCCGGAAGGCGGACATGAGCGTCTGCCGCCGCCGATGGCGACGCTGGAGAAGGGCCGCAGCTACATCTTCGAACTGGCCAACCTGACGCCGCACCTGCATCCGATCCACATCCACGGCTACACTTTCAAGGTGCTGTCCTCCGACAGCCGCAAGGTGGTTCCCCACCATGCCGACACGGTGCTGCTGGAACCGAAGGAACGGCTGCGCGTCGCCATCAAGGCCGACAATCCCGGCGACTGGATGTTCCACTGCCACATCATCGAACATCAGGACACCGGCATGATGGGATATATCCGCGTTGCTTAATCCGCTCCCCGCCACCCTGGCCGCTCTTTTCCTTTTCATCGCCCCCGCCGCCCAGGCCGCCGACAGCCTCGACAACCGCATCGGCGAGGCGCTGTTCCGCCGCATGTGGGTGGCGGCCCCCACGGCGACCCAGGCGGCCGACGGGCTCGGCCCCCTCTACAATGCGCGATCCTGCGCGACCTGCCATCCAAGGGGTTTCGGCGGCCGCCCGCCCGATCCGGCGGTGAAGGGGGACCAGGGCGTCGGCTATGCGATCAAGCTGAACAACGATCCGGTCTATGGCCGGCAGATCCAGTCCAACGCCATCCTCGGGCAGGTGATCGAGGGCCGTCCCCGCGTCACCTATCGTGAGGAGACGGTGCGCTTCCCCGATGGCGGGACGGTGCGCCTGCGCCGCCCGACGCCCGTCGTCGAGGATCTCGGCTATGGCCCGTTCGCCGAGGCGACGGCGATGTCCGCCCGCGTGCCGCCGCGCGTCCACGGCATGGGGCTGCTGGAACGCATCCCGGCGGAGGCCATCGAGGCCGAGGCCGCCCGGCAAGCCGCGGGCGGCGGTCCCGCCGCCGGCCGGGTCAATCATGTGACGGTCGATGGCGTGCGCCAGATCGGCCGCTTCGGCTGGAAGGCGATGCACCCCACGCTGAACCACCAGGATTCGGAAGCCTTCAGCCTGGACATCGGCATGTCGACCCCGGCCTATCCGGAGCCCTGGGGCGACTGCACCCCGGCGCAGACCGCCTGCCGCAGCGCGCCCCATGGCGATTCCAAGCAGTTCGAAGGGCTGGAGATTCCCAGCACCATCATCGGCCTGATCGACGGCTATCTGCGCGACCTCGCCCCGGACGGCGGCCTGGAGGCGCCGAAGGACAAGGCCGGCACGGCCCTGTTCGCCGATACCGGTTGCGCCGCCTGCCATCGGCCGTCCTGGCGCACGGCGGAGGATCCGGCGCAGCCGGCCCTGTCCAACCGCGACATCTTCCCGCACAGCGACATGCTCCTGCATGATCTTGGTCCCGGACTTGGCGACCAGGTGCCGATGGGCGAGGCCAACGGGTCGGACTGGCGCACCACGCCACTGTGGGGCCTGAACCGGCTGGCGGCGAAGGACGGCGAGTTGTCGCTCCTGCATGACGGGCGCGCCCGCAGCGTGACCGAAGCGATCCTGTGGCATGGCGGTGAGGCCCAGCAGGCCAGGGACCGCTTCATGGCGCTGCCGGGGGACGAACGGAAACAACTGGTGCGTTACGTGCTGGGTTTGTAAAGGAAGGGTGGGGGCTTCGATCCATGCCAGAGGCAGAAGGGATTTGATCGTATGCGACGCCGCATAGTGCTTGGACTGATGTCGGCCGCCGCCGCCGTGGCGGCCCTGCTGCCCCGCAGCCCGGCCTTCGCCGCCCGCCAGTCGGACAAGGACGCCGCCTTCCTGGGCGGCATGGTCGGCACCCACGCCCTGCCGCGCTTCGATGCGCTGGTTGCCGCCGCCGCCGCCTATGCCGACACGCTCGACCGTTTCGCCGCCGGCCCCACCCCCGCTGGGCTGGAGGAGGCACGCACGGCCCACACCAAGGTCACCGATGGCTGGGCCCGCGTGCAGCATCTGCGGCCGGGGCCGCTGACCATGAATCTGCGTGCTGACCGCATGTCCTTCTGGCCGGAGCGGCCGGGTGTGGTCCAGCGCCAGATCGGCCAGATCCTGCGCGACCATGATCCGAAGCTGTTGCAGCCGGGCGCTCTCGCCCGCCAAAGCGCCGCGGTGCAGGGGCTGACCGTGCTGGAGCGGCTGCTGTTCGACGAGGGCGTCACCGCCGACGGCTTCACCGGCAGCGACGCCAAGCAGTACCGCGCCCAGCTGGCCGCCGCCGCCGCCCGCAACATCCTCGTCATCGCGACCGAAGCCCGTGACGGCTGGAAGGAGCTGGAGGCGCCGCTCGCCACCGGGCGGCCGACCGCGCTCGGCCAGACCGCATCGGAGGCGGTCAACACGCTCTATGCCTCCGCCATCACCGCCATGCAGGTGGTGATCGACCAGAAGCTGCTGGCCCCGCTCGGCACCGGCATCGAGGATGCCAAGCCGATGGTGGTGGAGGCGCTGCGCAGCGGCCGGTCGCTGCGCAACATCGTGCTGAACCTGGAAAGCTTGCGCGCCCTGCTGATGGGCGAACATGGCGGGCCGGGCTTCGTCTCGCTGCTGCCCGCCAATGATGACGGCGCCACCGCCAAACAGGCGATCGACGAGAGCTTCGCCGCCGCCGTCGGCGCGGTGGAGGCGATCCCCGGCCCGTTGAACAAGGCGGTGACCGACCCCGCCGCCCGCAAGAAGACCGAAGGCGCGCTGCGGCTGGTCAAGGCGGCGCGGGTCGAGATGCTCGGCACGCTGGCCCCGCTGCTCGACATCACGCTGGGCTTCAACGAACTGGACGGAGACTGACGATGGCGGTCAAGGCTGGGGCGGTCAAGGCTGGGGCGGTCAGGACCGGCACGGTCGATCGCAGGAACATCCTGGGGCTTTTCGCCGGCCGGATCGTGAGCGGACGGGTCGCCGGCGGACGCATTCTCAGTGGATTGCTGGCGGTGCTGACCGGCAAGGCCCATGCGGGGAACGCGGGCACGATCTACCTCAACGCCTACGCCACCGCCGGGGCGGAGCCGAGCTTCGGCGTCGCGGCGCTGGATCCCACCGGCAGACTGCTGTTCACCACCGCCACTCCCGGCCGCGCCCACGCCATCATGCCGCGCCCCGGCATGGCGGAGGCCGTGGTCTTCGCCCGCCGGCCCGGCCGCTGGTTCCAGACCCTGTCGCTGGCGGACGGCACCCCAGGCCCGGTGGTGCGGGCGCCCGACGACCGGCGTTTCACCGGCCATGGTGATTATTCCGCCGATGGCCGCCTCCTCTACGTCGCCGAGGATGATGTCCCGCGCGAGGAGGGCGCCATCGGCGTCTATGACGCCACCGACGGCTACCGCCGCGTCGGCGTGATCCCCACCCATGGGCTGGGACCGCATGAACTGATCCTGATGCGCGACGGCACGACGCTGGCGGTCGCCAATGGCGGGGTCATCACCCACCCCGACACCGGTCGCGCCAAGCTGAATCTCGACAGCATGGACAGCTCGCTGACCTATGTCGAGGCGGCCAGCGGCAGACTGCTCGACAAGGTCCGCCTGCCGGAGGAGCACGCCAACCTCGGCATCCGCCATATCGCCTTGCTGGATGACGGCGGCGTCTGCTTCGGGGTGCAGGACGAGCGGCCCATCGGCATGCTCCAGCCCCTGACCGGCGCCCACCGCCCCGGCAGCGGTGCCGTCCGCCTGTTCGACGCGCCGGAGGATGTGCTGTCGCGCATGCAGGGCTATATCGGCAGTGTCGCGTCCGATGGCAGGACTGTGGCGGCCAGTTCGCCGATGGGCGGTGTCATCGGGCTGTGGAATGCCACCGATGGAGCCTGGCTGGGCGCCACCGCCCTGGCCGACGGCTGCGGTTTGGCGCCGAATGGCGAGGGATATCTGGCGTCCAGCGGGCTCGGCGTGATCGAACCGCTATCGACCAGCGCCGAAGCGGGGCCGGAGCGCAAGTCGCCGGCCTTCCGCTGGGACAACCACCTGACGCGGCGGGTGGTTTGAGCCTCCAGCCACCCTTCCGGTCGCCGATCAGCCCCTACCCCGCCAGTGCCGCCGCGTGGTGGCGCAGATGGTCCTCGATGAAGCTGCTGATGAAGAAATAGCTGTGGTCGTAGCCCGGCTGCATCCGCAGCGTGACCGGGTGCCCGATCTCCTCGGCCACGGAGACCAGGGCCTGGGGCTTCAACTGCGCCTCCAGAAAGCCGTCGCGGTCGCCCTGGTCGATCAGGATCGGCAGCCGTTCCGTCGCCTTGCGCATCAGGGCGCAGGCATCCCACTCCAGCCAGCGCTCCCGATCCGGCCCCAGATAGCGGCCGAAGGCCTTCTCGCCCCAGGGAACCGCCGCCGGGTTGACGATGGGGGCGAAGGCCGACACCGCCTTGTAGAAGCCCGGATGCTTCAGCGCGCAGACCAGCGCGCCATGGCCACCCATCGAATGGCCGGCGATGGAACGCTTGCCGGTGACCGGGAAATTCGCCTCGACCAGCGCCGGCAGTTCCCGCGTCACATAATCATGCATGCGGTAGTGGCCCGCCCAGGGCCGTTCGGTGGCATCGACATAGAATCCGGCGCCGAGCCCGAAATCCCACGCCCCGTCAGGATCGCCCGGCACCCCTTCCCCGCGCGGGCTGGTGTCGGGGGCGACGATCGCCAGCCCCAACTCCGCCGCCACGCGAAAGGCGCCGGCCTTCTGGGTGAAGTTCTCGTCGGTGCAGGTCAATCCTGACAGCCAATAGACCACCGGCACCTTGGCACCGGATTCCACCTGCGGCGGCAGAAAGACGGCGAAGGTCATCGCGCAATCCACCGCCGCCGACTGGTGCCGCACCCGTTTCAGCCAGCCGCCGAAGACGCGGGTTTCCGACAGGGTGGTGAGGGATTCGGACATGAACACGCCTTTTGATTGTCGATAACCTTTACGGCCGATGGCGGGAACGCTCCCTCCCCCCGGAACCGGAGGAGGGAGCGTTCCGCGTTGCTGGCCGCCTTACTGATTGTAGAGGATGACCGAGCGGATGCTCTTGCCTTCATGCATCAGGTCGAAGGCGTGGTTGATCTCCTCCAGCCCCATGGTGTGGGTGATGAAGGTATCCAGCTCGAACTCGCCGCGCAGGTAGCGCTCCACATACTCCGGCAGTTCCGACCGGCCCTTGACGCCGCCGAAGGCGGAACCGCGCCAGACGCGGCCGGTGACCAGCTGGAACGGACGGGTGGCGATCTCCTCCCCGGCGCCGGCGACGCCGATGATGACCGACTCGCCCCAGCCCTTGTGGCAGCATTCCAGTGCGGCCCGCATCACCTTGACGTTGCCGATGCATTCGAAGCTGTAGTCAACGCCGCCATCGGTCATCTCGACCAGAACCTCCTGGATCGGGCGGTCGAAGTCCATCGGGTTGACGACGTCGGTGGCGCCGAGCTGCTTGGCGATCTCGAACTTCGACGGGTTGACGTCGATGCCGATGATGCGGCTGGCCTTCGCCATGGTGGCGCCGATGATGGCCGACAGGCCGATGCCGCCCAGGCCGAAAATGGCGACGGTCGAGCCCGGCTCCACCTTCGCCGTGTTCATCACCGCACCCATGCCGGTGGTGACGCCGCAGCCGAGCAGGCAGACCTTCTCCAGCGGGGCCGCCTTGTTGATCTTGGCGAGCGCGATCTCCGGCAGCACCGTGTATTCGGAGAAGGTCGAGGTACCCATATAATGGGCGATCTCCTTGCCCTTCAGCGAGAAGCGGCTGGTGCCGTCCGGCATCAGACCCTTGCCCTGGGTGGCGCGGATCGCCTGGCACAGGTTGGTCTTGCCGGACAGGCAGAATTTGCACTTGCCGCATTCCGGGGTGTAGAGCGGGATGACATGGTCGCCGACGGCGACGGAGGTAACGCCGGGGCCGACCTCCACCACCACGCCGCCGCCCTCATGGCCGAGGATGCAGGGGAAGACGCCTTCGGAATCCTTGCCGGACAGCGTGTAGGCATCGGTGTGGCAAACGCCGGTGGCGACGATGCGGACCATCACCTCGCCGGCCTTGGGAGCGGCCACCTCGACCTCTTCGATCTCCAGCGGACGGTTGGCTTCCCAGGCGACGGCGGCGCGCGACAGAACCATGTGGGTTTCCTTCCCCAAGTCGAATGGCTTTTAGGAGCAATAGTATAGACGCCACCGGTCATTGCCAGAACGGCGATTTCCGGAATAGATTTCTGCCGTATGGGGATAATTGGTCGGGACAGGGGCGGATCGCCATGAGTGGCTGGGACGGCATCGACGAGTTCGTCGCGGTGGCGGAAAGCGGCAGCTTCTCCCGCGCGGCGGAGCGGCTGCGCGTCTCCTCCTCCCATGTCAGCCGCGCGGTGGCGCGGCTGGAGGACCGGTTGCAAGCCCGGCTGTTCTACCGCACCACCCGCAAGGTCAGCCTGACCGAAAGCGGCCGCGCCTTCCTTGACCGTTGCCAGCGGTTGGCGGAGCAGCGCGACGACGCCTTTCTGGCGGTCGGGGCCTTGCAGGGCGGCGGCGACAGCGAGGTGAAGGGTCTGCTGCGCATGACCTGCGCCACGGCGTATGGCGAGCAGTTCGTCATGCCGCTGATCAACGACCTGATGGAGTGTCACCCGCAGCTGAGCATCGAGGTGGAGTTGACCAACCGGCAGCTCGATCTGGTGCAGGAGGGCTATGATCTGGCGATCCGCCTCGGCCGCCTCAGCGAATCGAGCCTGGTGGCGACGCGCATCGCGCCGCGGGCCATGCATCTGTGCGCCGCTCCGGCCTATCTGGAGCGCCACGGCGTTCCCGACAGCCTGGCCAGCCTCGCCACCCATCAATGCCTGATCGGCACCTCCGACCATTGGCTGTTCGACGACAACGGCACTGATTGGCTGTTCCGCCCGCGCGGCCGGTGGCGCTGCAACAGCGGCTTCTCGGTGCTGGACGCCGCGCTGCGCGGCTTCGGATTGTGCCAGTTGCCGGACTATTACGTGCGCGGGCCGGTCGCCGAGGGACGGCTGGTGTCCCTGCTCGACCGCCACCAGCCGCCCAACACGGCGGTGTGGGCGGTCTATCCGCAGAAGCGGCATGTGCCGGCGAAGGTCCACGCGGCGATCCGCCACCTGAAGGACGGGCTGGCGCGGCGGGCGGAATACCGGTGAAGGCCGGCGCGGACTTCTCCCAGAAAAAAGGCCCCCCTCCCCGCGGGGGCGGAGAGGGGGCAAGGTCGGGAGGACGTCCCGAGAGGAAAAGGGAGAGAGGATCAGGCGTGCGCGCCGGCTCCCTGGACCGAGGTCTTCGGCGCGGCGGCGGCGGTGATCGGCTTTTTCAGGATGCGCAGGGCGACCGCCGTCACCACGGTGCCGACCACCAGGGCCACGACATAGCCCAGCAGATGGCTGACCGCGTTGGGGATCGGCAGGACGAAGATGCCGCCATGGGGAACCTTCAACTCGGCCCCGACCGCCATCGACAGGGCGCCGGTCAAGGCACCGCCGATCATCAGCGACGGGATGACGCGCAGAGGGTCGCGGGCGGCGAAGGGGATGGCGCCTTCGGTGATGAAGGCGATGCCGAGCACGGCGGCGGCGTTGCCGGCCTCGCGCTCCTCAGGGGTGAAACGGTCGGCGAACAGCTTGGTGGCGAGTGCCAGACCGAGCGGCGGCACCATGCCGGCGGCCATGGCGGCGGCCATCGGGGTGTAGACCTGGGAGGCGATCAGGCCGGTGGAGAAGGCATAGGCCGCCTTGTTGACCGGGCCGCCCATGTCGAAGGCCATCATCGCCCCGATCAGCAGGCCGAGCAGGATGGCGCTGCTGCCCTGCATGCCCTTCAGCCAGTTGCTGAGCCAGGCCAGCGCCTCGGCGACGGGGGTGCCGACGACATAGATCATCAGCAGGCCGGTCAGCAGGGAGCCCAGCAGCGGCAGGATCAACACCGGCTTCAGGCCTTCGAGGTTGCGGTGCAGCTTGATGTTGCGGTTGAGGAAGTCGGTGCCGTAGCCGGCGATGAAGCCGGCGACGATGCCGCCGAGGAAACCGGCGCCGATGCTGCCGGCCAGCATGCCGCCCACCATGCCGGGGGCGATACCGGGGCGGTCGGCGATGGAATAGGCGATGTAGCCGGCCAGCGCCGGAACCATAAGGGCGAAGGCCCCCTTGGCGCCGATCACGAACAGGGCGTTGCCCAGCGTGCCGGCATGGGCGTCATCATAGACGTAGATGCCGCCAAGCGCGAAGGCCAGTGCGATCAGCAGGCCGCCGGTCACCACGAAGGGCAGCATGAAGGACACGCCGGTCATCAGGTGCTTATAGGGGCCGGTGCGCTGGGCGGCCCGCTCCGCCTTGCCGGCGGCGACGGCATCGGCCAGCGGAACAGCGGCGCCATGCATCCTCGCCTCGGCCAGGGCGCGGTTGACCAGGGCCTTGCCGTCGTTGATGGCGGGCTTGGTGCCGCTCAGGAATACGCGCTTGCCGGCGAAGCGGGACAGGTCGATCTGGGTGTCGGCGGCGATCAGGACGATGTCGGCCTCGCGGATTTCCTCGTCGGTCAGCGTGTCGCGCGCACCGACGGAACCCTGCGTCTCGACCCGGACCTTGTGCCCCAGGGCGGTCGCCGCCTGCTGGATGCCCTCGGCCGCCATGAAGGTGTGGGCGATGCCGGTCGGACAGGAGGTGATCGCGACGATCCGGCGCGGCGCCAATGCCGCGGCGGACGGGACCGGTGCGGCGGCCAGCAGCTTGTCCAGCACGGCGCCGGCATTGCCCAGCACCTCGTCCAGCGAGGCGGGGACGCGCTTCAGCGTCCCGAATCGTCCGTCATCCAGATCCCCGCCGCCGACGAGGATCACCCCGTTCGCGGCGGGCAGCGCCGCGGAGTCGAGCGGGGACTGGATGCCGAGGCTGGTGCGGATCTCCACCTGGATGCGGTGGCCGGATGCCGCCGCCGCCTTTCGCAGGGCCTCGGCCGCCAGAACGGCCTGGGTGGTGAGGTCACCAGCCGCGATCACGGCCAACAGGTTCGCCATTGTTTCCTCCTGGCGGGTTCGTCCCGCGCCTGTCACTGTGTTGAAGCCAAGTCCGATACCATCGGCGCAATCAGTCAAGTCCGGGTCAACACCATCTCAGCACCACTTCGGCGGCAAGCGACCGAACAATCGCAGGATCGGGCAGGTTGGGCCCGAAGCAGCCGAGCTTGGCGGCGGCGAAGGCCACCGACAGCCGGGCCACCTCGTCGAGATCGCCCCCCTGCTGGAAGGCGGCGATCAGCCCGGCGACCATCGCGTCGCCCGCCCCGACGGTGCTGAGCGCGTTGACCGGCGGCAGCCGGCCATGCAGGGCGCGGGTGCCATCGACGAACAGCGCACCGTCCGCCCCCAGCGACACCACCACCACCGCCACGCCACGTCGCTGAAGCCCGCGCGCGGCCTCCAGCAGGTCCGTATCGGTCGGCAGCGGTCGGCCCGCCCAATCCTCCAGCTCGTGCCGGTTGGGCTTGATGCAGAAGGGCAGCGCGCCGGTGGAGGCCAGCGCCGCCGCCAGCGGCGCTCCGCTGCTGTCCAGCACCACGCGGGCGCCGGCGGCGGCGAATTCGGCGGTCAGGACGGCATAGGCATCGTTGGACAGCCCTTCGGGCAGACTGCCGGCGAGCAGGACCAGCGTTCCCGGTTCCGCCAGGCTCCGCACCGTCTCCCGCACCTTCGCCAGCGCGCCGGCTTCGGCGCTCAGGCCCGGCAGATTGATGTCGGTGGTGTCGTTGGCGGCGAGATCGGCGATCTTGATGTTGACGCGCGTCTCGCCCGGCTGGCGCAGGAAGGCGTCGGCGATGCCCTTGGCCTGGAACAGCGCCTCGAACGGCGCGGCATTGCCGGCGCCGAGCAGGCCGGTGGCGACCACCGGCACGCCCCAGTCGGCGAGGCAGCTGGCGACGTTCACGCCCTTGCCGCCGGCATTGTGGCGCACGGCCTTGGCGCGGTGGACGCTGCCCGGCTTCAGCGCCTCGACCGTGATGGTCTGGTCGATGGCCGGGTTGAGCGTGACGGTGACGACGGGCATGCCCGTCCCGGTCGGAGCGGTCATGACGCTTCCCCCTCCAGCGCCCGCACCTCGTCGGACGACTCGCAGTCCAGGGCGCGCTGGGCGAGCGCGCGCAGATCGGCAAGGCTGCTGTCGCGCAGGCGGTCCTTGACGCCGGGAATGTCCCGCGGGGTCATCGACAGCTCGCGCACGCCGAGGCCGGCCAGCAGGGCGGCGCCGAACGGGTCGCCGGCGATGCCGCCGCAGACACCGACCCAGCGGCCATGCTTCTCCGCCCCTTCCACCGTCAGGCGGATCAGGCGCAGCACCGACGGATGCAGGCTGTCGGCCTCCGCCGCCAGTTCCGGATGCTGGCGGTCGATGGCCAGCGCGTATTGCGTCAGGTCGTTGGTGCCGATGGAGAAGAAATCGACATGGCGGGCCAGGACGTCGGCCTGGATCGCGGCGGCGGGCACCTCGACCATGATGCCCAACGGCACCGCCGGAGCGTCGAGTTCCGCCTGGATGCGGTCGCAGACCGCCCGCAGCGCTTCGATTTCACGCAGCGTGGTGATCATCGGGAACATGATCAGCAGCGCACCCGGCTTGGCGTCCTTGGCGGCGCGGTAGAGGGCGCGCAGCTGCGGCTCCAGCAATTCCGGATGGCGCAGCAGAAGCCGGGCGCCGCGCACGCCGAGGAAGGGGTTCTCCTCATGCGGCAGGTGCAGATGCGGCACCTGCTTGTCACCGCCGATGTCGAGCGCGCGGACGATCAGCGGACGGCCGTCCAGCGCCGCCAGCATGGCGCTGTAGGTCTGATACTGCTCCTCCTCGCCGGGGGCGTCGCCGCGCTCCAGGAACAGGAACTCGGTGCGCATCAGCCCGACGCCCTCGGCCCCCTGGGACAGGGCCATCGGCACCTGATCCGGGCGGTTGACGTTGGCGCCGATCTCCACCATGTGGCCGTCGCGAGTGCGGGCGGGCAGGCCGCGCCGCTCCTCCTGCTGGGCCTTCTTGACGCTCTGTTCCTCGATCCAGCCATGGGCGGCGAAAAGGTCGCTTTCGGCGGGCTCCAGATACAGGCGGCCGGATTGGCCGTCGAGGATGGCGATGGTGCCGTTGGCGATCCCGGTCAGAGCACCACCGCCCGCCACCACCGCCGGCAGCCCCAGCGTGCGGGCCAGGATCGCGGTGTGGGAGGTCGGGCCGCCTTGCGCCGTCGCCAGACCGATGACCCGGCCCATGTCGAGCGCGGCGGTGTCGGACGGCGACAGGTCGTCGGCGACCAGGATGCAGGGGGTCTCTGGCAGGTCGCGGATCGAGCCGCCATGCAGGTCCGGATCGATGCGGGTCAACACGCGGCGGCCGACGTCGCGCAGGTCGGCGGCGCGCCCGGCCAGCACCGGATTAGGGTTGGCGGCCAGCGTCGCGGCGTTGCGCTCGACCGCCTCGTTCCACGACCAGCCGGGTCCATGCCCCTCCACCATCAGCTGGCAGGCCAGCGTTATGACATCGGTATCGTTCAACAGCTCCGCCTGGGCGGCGAAGATGCCGGCCTCGGCCGGTCCAAGACGGCGGGCGGTGTCGTCGGCCAGCGCCTTCAACTGCTGGCGGGTCAGATTCAGCGCCTCATGCAGGCGGTTGCCGCCCTCCAGCAGCGGGGCCGGACGGTCGGGAACCGTCAGCTCGGCCTTGGGCATCACATGGATCGGACCGATGGCGAGGCCGGGGCTGGCGCCGATGCCGGCGATCACCGGCATCTCACGCCCGGTGGCGGCCGGCGGGGTCCAGCCCTGCACCACGGCCTTCGCCTTGCGCGCCGCGGCGGCGGCGTCCGCCTTCTCACGCGCGGTCAGGCCGCTGATGGTCGCGCGCAGCCGGTTCAGCGCGGCGCGCGCGTCGGGGCCGTCCGTGGAAACGGTGACGCGGTCGCCGGCACGCAGGCCGAGTTGCAGCAGGGCGACCAGGGTCTTGCCGTCCGCCACCTCCCCGCCATGGCGGACACGCACCCGGCCGGCGGCGGCGCGGGCGGTCTCGACCCAGGCGGCGGCGGGACGGGCATGCAGGCCGGTCGGGTAATCGACCACCCACTCGAAGCTCTCGGCAAGGTCGGCGGCGTCGGTGACGGGTGCGGCCGGAGCGGCGGCTTCGTCCGACAGGGCGGCGATCAGGTCGGCGGCGTCACCGGTGGTGAACAGGACGTTCAGCCGCTCCTCGTCCTGCATCAGGCGGGTCAGTCGGCGCAGGATGGCGATATGGGCATCGGACTGGGCCGCGATGGCGACGATCAGGCGGGCCGTCTGACCCTCGTTCCAGACCACGCCGGCCGGCACCTGTAGGATGGCGATGCCGTTGCGGCGGACCAGATCGCGGTCGTCCACCATGCCGTGCGGAATCGCGACGCCGTGGCCGAGGAAGGTGTTCGCCACCGTTTCCCGGCGGATCATGCTGTCGGCGTAGGCGGGATCGATGCAGCCCGCGGCGATCAGCAGCTGCGCCGCCTCGCGGATCGCCGCCTCCTTCCCAGCCGGGGCGGCGCCCAGGCGGATCAGGTCCGGGGGAAGGCTCAAGGGGTGCGTGTCGGTGGCCATGGCGACCGTCTCCTCCGCGTGTTCTTGTCTGTCCTCTTGAATCAAGTGAAAACGATTACAGTGCGTCTGTCAACGCTTGTTGCATTGCAACATAACGGTTTTTCTTGATGAATCGCTTGTCAGGCACACAAAAATGGGGGATGTTTCGAGGAAGCGATTGGAAACGTTTTCAGATATGGCCCGTGCCCCGGCCGGGGTCTATCCGGCGCGCCAAGGTCGCCGCCCCGACCGGGGGGCACCCTCCACAGGATCGGTCTGGACATGAGCGTCACGGGAAAAACCGCCAGCATCAAGGACGTGGCCCTGGCCGCCGGCGTGTCGGTCGCCACCGTGTCGCGCGTGCTGAGCAACGGCCCGGTCAGCGAAGCCCTGCGCAAGCGGGTGGAGGATGCGGTGCGCGCCACCGGCTACCGCCCCAACCTGTCAGCGCGGCGGCTGCGTTCGCAGCATTCCCAGACCATCGGGCTGGTGGTGTCGGACATCCGCAACCCCTTCTTCACCGCCGTCAGCCGCGCGGTGGAGGATGCGGCCTATCGCGCCGGCATGCGGGTGATCCTGTGCAACAGCGACGAGAATCCGGAGCGGGAGGAACTGTATCTCCGCCTGATGCAGGAGGAGCGGATCACCGGGCTGATCTTCGCCCCCACCCGCGCCACGCTGGACCGGCTGGATGATCTCGACCTTGATTTTCCCGTCGTGCTGATCGACCGCAACGCGCCGACCGGCGGCCATGACGCCGTGGTTCTGGACAATCCGCGCGCCGCGGCGATGCTGGTGGAGCATTTGCATGCCCAGGGCTATCGCCGGATCGCCGGCCTGTTCGGCAACACCAGCACCACCGGCCAGGAGCGGCACGAGGGCTACCGCGCCGCCATGGCCGCGCATGGCCTGGCCCCGGCGGCCCGTTTCGTCGCTCCCTATGCCGACGCGGCGGAGGAGGCGGTGGTGGCCTGGATGGCGGAGCCCGACCGTCCGGAAGCCTTCATCGTCAGCAACAGCCTGTTCCTGATGGGGGTGGTGAAGGCGGCCCACCGGCTGAAGCTGTCGATTCCCGATGGTCTGGCGGTCGCCGGCTTCGACAATGAGCCCTGGACCGAGTTGGTCGGCCCCGGCCTGACCGTGATCGAACAGCCGGTGCAGGACATCGGCCAATCCGCCATGTCCCTGCTGTTCGAACGGCTGGACGCCCCCGACCGGCCCAGCCGCCGCCTCGTCCTGGGCGGTACCTGCATCGTCCGCGGCTCCACCGCCGCGCGGATGGCCGACGCCGGCTGACTGGCCCGCTGATAATCCCGGTCGCCGGGGCGCAAGGGCCCTCCTCCTTACCCCTCCGTGTGTGAGCGTTCAGGCAACGGATTAATCCCGATGCCGGACCATGGACGACACCGATAACCGACACCCGAAAGTTACGCTAGATTCCCCGATTCCTGGCCCCGGACGTTTAAGCGAAGCCACTCTCCCGGTGTGCGGGAAGAACAGTTCCGAAAGCGGCGTTGACCATCGTCCGGCACCCAACTACCGTCCGGTTTGCAGTGCACAACAAAAATGATCGGCGCTGACAACAAATTGCGGCTTTTCTTGATAATTACTGGTCAGGGATATTCCTGAGATTTTCGTTTTGTTGGAGCTTCAAACGATTTTTTGGGCGTGATCCTGCGTCCAACGGCCGATTCAAGATCGAGTTGACCGGAAATCGAAGAATCGACCGACAATTCGGGGAGCCACGCATGCCCACGCTTCACGGATGCCAACGGGGGTGACGGCGCCATGCTGAAAGATCTGACCGGACGGACCGCCTTGGTGACCAAGGCTGACGGCTTCGCGCGGAACGGCGTGACGACGGTGCTGGTTACCGCCGCCACGATGGCGCTCGGGCTTGTGACCGGGGTCCTCGTCGCCCGCACCATCGGTCCGGAAGGACGGGGGGCGCTGACCGCCGTCCTCACCACCGTCCAGCTGCTCGGCTGGCTGTTCGGGATGGGCTGCGGCAAGGCGGTCACCTATGCGCTGTCGCGGGATCCGGCGGCGGGCGGACGGCTGTTGAGCACATGGGCATTGATGCTGCTGCCGCTGGCGGCGCTGGCGATCGGCACCGGGTCTCTGCTGTTGCCGCTGCTGCTGGCGGCGCAACCGCCGGAGACGCTGGAACTGGCGCGGCTCTATCTTCCGATGATCGCCATGGCCCTGCTGTCGGAACTGATGCTCGGACTGATCCTGGGCGACCAGGATTTCCGCAGCTTCAACGCGCTCAACTTCCTGCAACCAGCCGGTGTCGCCGTCGCCTATGCCGCGCTGTGGGTCGCCGGCCATTTCACGGTGGAGTCCGCCGTCATCATCCAGGCGGCGATGAGCACGCTGGTGCTGGTGCTGGCGACCGTTCTGCTGGTCGGCCGTCACGGCATCGGCCGGCCCGACCCGGTGCTCGCCCGGAAAACCGTCTGGTACGCCTTGCGCACCCATGGCGACGTGGTTGGCGGCGTCATCACCCAACGGCTGGATCTGCTCGTCATCCCCGCCTTTCTCCCGGCGGCCCAGGTCGGGCTCTATGCGCTCGCGACCAGCCTGTCCTGGGTGATCGTCAGCCTGTCCAGCGCGCTCGCCACCGTGGTGATGCCGGCCGCCACCCGGCGGGGCCGCTCGGGGCGCGAGCTCGTGCTGAACAGTTTGCAGGCCACCTTCGCCATCGGCGGCCTGCTCGGCGGCGGCCTGTTCGTCTTCGCCGACATCGCCATTCGCCTGGTCTATGGCCCGTCCTTCGCCGACAGCGCGCTGCCGTTGCGGCTGCTGCTGCCGGGTGCGGTCCTGTATGCGGCCGCGTCGATCCTGCTGAATGGGCTGTACGCGGAGAACCGGCCCTTCACCGCCACCCTGGCCAATCTTCTGGGAATGGTGGTCACGCTGGGCGGCCTGCTGCTGTTCCTGCGCAGCGGCGGCATCCTGGCCGCGGCCATCGTCTCGACGGTGGCCTACACGCTGGTTTTCGCCACCGCGGCGACGCTGTACCGCCATGCGACCGGGTTGCCCTGGCGCGTCTTCCTGCCCGACCCGGCGATGCTGACGACCCTGCTGCGTCGCCTGCTTGAAAAGCCGTCCGCGGTCGCCGCCGCTCCGGCCGGCCCGGTGGGCGAATGACCGCCCCCCAGGAAGAACCTCAGACACCGGGGAAAGCGCGGACATGTGGACCAAGGCCGTCTTCGCGACCGCGCAACCCGCGCTGATCGGCGGCGCACCGGTTCCGCAGTCGCTCCCACCCGCCCGCCAACCCACCCGCGACCCGGCGGAGGTCGCCTGATCCACGCTGCCCGGCAATACCGCGCATCGTTCGCCCGAGAGGAAGGAGTTCAGCCCATGGACACACCGGAACACCGATTGCCGTCAGGCTCGGCCGGTTTCCCCGCCGGCTTCATCGCCCCGCCGGTCGGAATGGGCGCCGACAAGGTCGATGTCGGCCGGCTGGTCCAGATGCTCTGGCGCCGGAAATGGCTGATCCTCGGATTGACCGCACTGCTGTGGCTGCCGGCGCTGCTTCTGATCAACGCCATGACGCCGCTCTACAGCGCCTCCACTGTCGTGGTGATCGACCCGCACCCGAACCGCGTCATCAATATCCCCTCCGTGTCCGAACCGATGGGGATCTATCTCGACACCGTCAACACCGAGGTGGAGATCCTGCGCTCCCGCGATCTCGCCCGCCGTGTGGTGGAGATGCTGAACCTGGGGCAGGAGCCGGAATATGCCGCCCCCACCGGCAAGCCCGGCCTGCTGACGTCATGGCTGGAGGAAGGCCGCGCCCTGCTGACGGAGGGAGCGGCGATGCTGCCAGCACCGCTGGCCGCCCAGGTGACGCCACCGCCACGTCCGGCGGGCGGCACCACCCAGGAGATGGAAAGCGCCCGCCTGATCGACGCCTTCCAGAAGACCCTGCGCATCAGCCCCGGCGTGCAATCGCGGGCGATCCGTATCACGGTCGATGCCAAGGACCCGCAGCTCGCCGCCCGCGCCGCCAACGCGGTCGCCGACGCCTACATCGCCATCCAGGTGGAGGCGAAGCGGACCGCCACACAGAACGCCAGCGAATGGCTGCAAAGCCGCCTCGACGAGTTGCGCCAGGACATGACCGTCACCGGCCGCGCCGCGGTCGAGGCGATGCGGTCGGAGACCGGTATGGTCAAGGGCCGCGACGCCCCGCTGGTGAACGAGGAGATGTCGGCCCTCAACGCCCAGCTGGCGGAGGCGCGCACCGCCCAGGCCAACGCCCAGGCCCGGCTGCGTCAGCTCCAGTCGGTCCGGCCCGGCAATCCGGAATCCCTGACCGGCACCGACATCGGCGGCGATCCGCTG
The DNA here is from genome assembly GCF_000010725.1 of Azospirillum sp. B510. Classification (NCBI taxonomy): domain Bacteria; kingdom Pseudomonadati; phylum Pseudomonadota; class Alphaproteobacteria; order Rhodospirillales; family Azospirillaceae; genus Azospirillum; species Azospirillum sp. B510. Next base: position 326,196 of record NC_013857.1, read on the forward strand.
ATCACCGGCCTGCGCCAGCGTCAGGCGGCGTTGAACGCCCAGCTGGCCGAACTGCGCGCCCAGTATGGCGACCGCCACCCGGCGCTGAACCGGCCCACCGCCGAATTGCGCGAACTGAACGCCACCCTCGCCACCGAGCTGGACCGCTTGGTCCGCAGCTTGCGGGGCGAGGTGGAACAGCAGGTCGCCAAGATCCAGGATCTGTCGCGCCGGCTGGAGGCGCTGCGCACCGAAACCTTCGATACCCTGCAAGCCGACGTCCGGCTGCGCGATCTTCAACGCCAGGCGGACGCCTCCGACGACAATTACCGCCGCGCCGTCAGCCGCCTGAAGGAGACCCAGGTGCTGCAAGCGATGGAGATGGCGCCGGACGTGCGCATCGTCTCGGCCGCCGCCGTTCCAACCGGACCGGTCGGGCCGGGCAAGACGGTGATGGCCGGACTGGCCGCCGTCGTCTGCGGTGCCATCGCCACCGGCGTCGCCCTGCTGCGGAGCATGCGCCAGCGCGGCGTCCACAGCTCCCATCAAGTGGAGGCGCTGCTTGGCCTGCCGGCGGTCGGCATCGTACCGCTGCTGGGCCGGGCCAGGCGCTCCACCGGTGGCGACGCCACCCGCGATCCCTATTCCGACACCGGCGGCGGTGATTTCGCCGAGGGGGTCTGGCGGCTCTGCGCCCGGCTCCATCTGGTCCGCGCCGGGGCCCAATCCGCCACCGTCAAGGGCGGCGAGGTGGTGATGCTGACCTCCTCCGTCGCGGGCGAGGGCAAGACGACCCTGGCGGTGGCGTTGTCCGCCTTCCTGGCCGATACCGGCCGCCGGGTCGTCATCGTCGATTGCGACACCCGCCGCCCGGCCGTGCACCGGTTTCTGGGTGGCGGCGGCCCGCCCAAGGGGCTGACCGATCTGCTGGAAGGCGACGCGACGCTGGATCAGGTGGTGCATGTCGACGAGCGCCGCCGGGTGGCCGTGATCGCCGCCGGCCGGCCGGTCGACCGGCCGCAGATCCTGCTCGGCTCGAAGGGCATGCTGTCGCTGCTGGTGGAGCTTGCCGAACGCTACGACGTCGTCGTCCTCGACACGCCGCCTGTGCTGTCGGTTTCGGATGCGCTGATCCTGGCGCCGCTGGCCGACCGGATCCTCTATGTCGTGCGCTGGGCACGCACCGCCTCCAGCCTGGCCAACGCCGGCATCAAGCAGGTGCGGCAGGTCGGCGGCCGGATCGGCGGGGCGGTGCTGTCGATGGTCAACGCCCGTGATCACGCGAACCTCGAATATGGCGTCCGCCCGACCGGCGGCCGCTCCTACCGTCTGCGCCGCATCGCCTGAGCCCGGTTCCTGGCTGCAAGCGAGCACCTGTCCCTTCCGGGAGGACCCATCATGAAAGTCGCGATCGTCCATTACTGGCTCGTCGGGATGCGCGGGGGAGAGAAGGTCATCGAAGCCCTGTGCGAGCTGTATCCGGAGGCCGACATCTTCACCCATGTCTACCGGCCGGAACGCATCTCCCCCATCATCCGCAGCCATCGGGTCACGACGACCTTCATCGACCGGCTGCCGATGGCGCACCGGATGTATCAGAAATACCTGCCGCTGATGCCGCTGGCGCTGGAACAGCTCGATCTCAGCGCCTACGACCTCGTCATCAGCAGCGAGTCCGGACCGGCCAAGGGCGTGCTGACGCGGCCCGACGCGCTGCATGTCTGCTACTGCCACACGCCGATGCGCTACGTGTGGAGCGGCTATCACGATTACCTGTCCTCGGCGGGTCCGATGGTGCGGCCGCTGATGCCCTATGCCATCCATCGGCTGCGGCAATGGGATCTGGCCACGGCGGCGCGGGTCGACCGCTTCATCGCCAATTCGCACACGGTGGCGCAGCGCATCTGGCGGGTCTATCGCCGCGACGCCACCGTCATCCACCCGCCGGTGGAGACGCGACGCTTCGCCGGCCTAAGCGCGCCCGACGGCGGCGACAGGAGCGGCCACTACCTGTTCGTCAGCCAACTGGTCGCCTACAAGCGCGCCGACATCGCCATCGAGGCCTTCAACCGCATGGGCCGCAAGCTGGTCGTCGTCGGCGAGGGCGAGGAGTTCCGGCGGCTGAAACAGATGGCCGGGCCGACGGTCGAACTGGTCGGCCATTGCTCCCCGGCCGAGCTGGACCGCCACTATGCCGCCTGCCGGGCGCTGGTCTTCACCGCCAACGAGGATTTCGGCATCGTCCCGGTGGAGGCGATGGCCGCCGGACGGCCGGTGATCGCGCTCAACCGCGGCGGCGCCACCGAAACGGTGCGGGACGGCCTGTCCGGCCTATTCTTCGACCAGCAGACGCCGGAAGCCCTGATCGAGGCGGTGGAGCGGTTCGAGGCGCAGGAACACCGCTTCACCCCGGCCGCCATCCGCGCCCATGCCGCCCGCTTCGATGGCGACGTCTTCAAGGCACGGCTGCACGAGACCATCGACGGCTGGATGACCGGCGAGGAGGCGTCCCTGGTCCCCGCCCGCGCTTTTTCCAACGACGCCCGCGGGCGGGAACTGGCCCCGGCATGAGCGACGCAACCCCTTCCCCCTCCCCGTCCCGGCTCGGCGTCAGCGTCATCGTTCCGACCTACCGCCGGCCGGACCGGCTGGCCGGTTGCCTGGACGGGCTGCGCCGCCAGACGCTGGCGCCGGTCGAGGTGATCGTCACCGTCCGCGACACCGATCCGGCCTCCGCCGAAGTCGCCGGCCGTTATGTTCCCGCCCTGCCGATCCGGATCGTCGGCATCGAGGTGCCGGGAGTGGTTGCCGCCATCAACCGCGGCATGGACCATGCCCACGGCGACATCATCGCCATCACCGACGACGACGCCGTCCCCCATCCCGACTGGATCGAGCGGATCGAGGCCTGGTATCGCACCGATCCCCGCATCGGCGGCGTCGGCGGCCGCGACCATGTCTATCACGACGGCGTGCCTGAGACCGGGGAGGCGGATGTCGTCGGCCGGCTGCAATGGTTCGGCCGCGTCATCGGCAACCATCATCTGGGCACCGGCCCCGCCCGGGACGTGGACGTGCTGAAGGGCGTCAACTGGAGCTTCCGTGGGGCGGCCATCGCGGGCCGGCGGCTGAACACCCGGCTGCGCGGCAGCGGCGCCCAGGTCCACAACGAGGTCGATTTCTGCCTGCGCATTTCCCGTGAAGGCTGGCGGCTGGTCTATGACCCGCTGGTGGCGGTCGATCACTTCCCGGCCGTCCGCTTCGACATCGACCAGCGCGGCTCCGACCATTTCCATCCGCTGGCGCAGGAGAACGCGACCTTCAACGACACGCTGGCGCTGATGGGGCATTTCGGGCCGTTCAACCGCGCCGTCTTCGCCGCCTGGGCCATGCTGGTGGGAACCGGCGAGTTTCCGGGATTGGCGCAATGGGCGCGGCTGGCGCTGCGCGGCGACCGCCATGCCGGGGCGAAGCTGCGCGCCACGCTGCGCGGCCGGCTGGCCGGCATGCGCGACTGGCGGGAGACGCCGGCATGACCCTCGCCGCCAACCTCGCCAACGGCCTCGCCGCCACCGGTCCGGAGCGGAGCCATCACGGCCTGCCGTCGCTCGGCCGGCTGGCGGCGCCGGTCTTCTGGTTCCTGGTGGCGATGCCGGTGCTGATGGGCAAGGCCGGCCTGCTGGAAATCATCTTCCCGGTCGGGGCGCTGGCCGTCGGCGCGCTGACGGTGACGCGCGATCCCGCCCGCTTCGCCGCCTTCACCTGGTGGCTGTGGTTCCTCACGCCGGAAGTCCGCCGGCTGGTCGATTACCAGGCCGGCTGGAGCGTCATCAGCCCGGTCATGGTGACACCCTTCGCCGTCGGCGCCATGAGCTGGCTGGTGATAGCGCACCATCTGCCGATGCTGCGCTACCGCGCCTATTTCGGTTTCGTGCCGGTGATGCTGGGCATCCTCTACGCCTATCTCAACGGCATCACCCAGGCCGGCGCGGCGGCGGCGACCTTCGCCCTGCTGAACTGGCTGGTGCCGGTGACGCTGGGGCTCTATGTCGCCCTGCACTGGCCGCTCTATCCGCGGATGCGCGACGCGGTGCTGCGCGCCTTCGTGCTGGGGCTGACGCTGGTCGGCGGCTATGGCCTGATCCAGTATTTCGTGATGCCGGCCTGGGACGCGCGCTGGCTGATCAATGTCGGCATGACCAACCAGGGCATGCCGCTGCCGATGCAGGTGCGGGTCTTCAGCACGTTGAACTCCTCCGGCCCGCTCGCCTTCCTGCTGGTGACCGGGCTGGTCCTGCTGCCGACGGCGCGCGGCGTCCTGGTCCCGCTCGCCGGCGCGTTGGCGCTGGGATCGCTGCTGCTCAGCCTCGTGCGGGCGGCGTGGCTGGCCGGGCTGTTCGCCTTCGGCTGGCTGCTGCTGACCATGCCCGGCCGGCATCGTCTGCGGCTGATCGCGGTCGGTCTCACGCTGGCGCTGTGCTCCCTGCCGCTTTTGAGCGTGCCGATGATCGGTCAGGCCATCGCCTCGCGTTTCGACTCGCTGAATTCGATGGAGAACGACCGCAGCTATCAGGAGCGGCAAGAGTTCTACGACCGCTTCCTGATCCAGGCGCTGACCGAGGTGCGCGGCGCCGGGCTCGGCACCATCGACACCGCGACCAAGCTGACCAACGAGGACGGACAGCTTGGCGCGATGGCCTTCTTCGACAGCGGCCTGCTGCGCGTGCCCTATGAGCTGGGCTGGCCCGGCACCCTCGGCTATGTCGCGGGCATCATCGCGCTGACCGTGGGCATGCTGCGCCGGGGCGGCGCCCCGCCCGACCCGTTCGCCCGCTGCGCCGAAGCGGCGGCGCTGACGATCCTCGGCTGCATGGTGTTCGAACACACGCTGGTGAAGGTCACCGGCGTCGGCTTCTGGTTCTTCCTGGGGATGGCGATGGCGGCGAAGAATCATGGGCTCGCCGGCCGGCGGAACGCCTTGCCCTCCACTCCCACATCCCCCCATTTCCGAGAGGACAAGCGATGGACGGAAGCCTGATCCCACCCGGCACCTTGCCGGGGGAGATGCGGGATGCCAGCGTGCTGCAACTCGGGCTCGGCTGGTTCCCGGAAACCCATGGCGGGGCGGAGAACATGTTCTACAACCTCGCCCGCCATTTGCCGCAACAAGGCTTCGCCTTCTCCGGTCTGGTGCTGGGCGAGATATCCGGGACGCTGGACAACGGCGCCCGCATCGCCAGCTTCGCGCCGCCGACCGCCCCGCTGCCGCGCCGGCTGGCGGCGGCGCGGCGCGCCATCGCCGAGGCGCTGCGCCGGCATTCCCCCGACCTCGTCGCCTCCCATTTCGCGCTGACCACGGTGGGCGCCCTGCCGGCTCTGCGCAACCGGCCGATGGTCGTCCATTTCCACGGCCCCTGGGCGCTGGAAAGCGCCGCCGAGGGAGCCGGGCCACTGGCGGTGCGGCTGAAATTCCTGGTGGAACGGCTGGTCTATCATCGTGCCGACCGTTTCATCGTGCTGTCGCGCGCCTTCGCCACCATCCTGGCCGAGCATTACGGCGTGCCGCCCGACCGCATCCACCCTGTGCCGGGGGGAGTCGACGCCGACCGTTACGACCTGCCCGACAGCCGGCAACAGGCGCGCGCCCGCCTGGGCTGGCCACAGGGGAGGCCCATCCTGCTGACGGTGCGCCGGCTGGTGAAACGCATGGGGCTCACCGCCCTGCTGGACGCGATGGCGGAGCTCCGCCGCCGGGTGCCGGACGCGCTGCTGGTCGTCGCCGGGCGCGGGCCGGAGGCGGCGGCACTGCGGGACCGCATCGGGGCGCTGGGGCTGGAGGAGCATGTGCGGCTGCTAGGCTTCGTTCCCGACGCCCATCTGCCGCTCGCCTACCGCGCCGCCGATCTGTGCGTGATGCCGTCGCAGGCCCTGGAGGGCTTCGGCCTGACCACACTGGAAGCTCTGGCCGCCGGCACGCCGGTAATGGTCACGCCCGTCGGCGGCCTGCCGGAGGTGGTGGAGGGGCTGGACGGCGACCTCGTGCTGGCCGGGACCGATGCCCGCTCCATCGCCGCCGGCCTTGCCGAGGCGCTGACCGGTGCCCGCCGGCTGCCCGATGCCGACGCCTGCCGGATGCTGGTGCGCAGCCGCTTCGACTGGCCGGTCATCGCCGCCCGCACCGCGGCGGTTTACCGGGACGCCATCCAATGAGCACGGCCGTCATTCTCTGCGATCACGCCCATCCCGGCGGCGGGCTGGCCAAGGTCGCCATCGCCGGAGCGGCCGGTCTCGCCCGGCGCGGCCACCGGGTCCATTTCTTCACCGCCGTGCCACCCATCGATCCCGCCCTGCTGACCGAGGGCATCATCGTCCATTGCCTGGAACAGCCAGACCTGAGGGGAAATGCCGACCGGGTGCAGGCGGCGCTGCGCGGCATCTGGAACCGCGAGGCGGCGCGCGCCCTGGAAGGCCTGCTCGCCGGTTGCCCGGCCAACGACACGGTGATCCATATCCATGGCTGGGCGAAGGCGCTGTCGCCCAGCATCTTCCCGGTCTGCCGGAAATCGGGGCTGCCGGTGCTGTTGACCCTGCATGATTATTTCCCGCTCTGCCCCAACGGCGCCTTCTTCATCTTTCCCGACGGCGTCAACTGCGCCCACCGGGCGCTGTCCGCCGGCTGTCTCGCCACCGACTGCGACGCCCGCGCCCGGCATCACAAATGGTGGCGGGCGGCCCGCCATGCGGCGGGGGCGCTGGCCGGCGGCTTCACCGGCGGCATGGCGCTGGTGACGCTCAGCGACCGCCAGCGCGCGGTGATCGCCCCCCATCTGGCTCCCGGCGCCATCACCCTGTCCATCCCCAATCCGGTCGAGGTTCGGGACCGCGGCCCCGCCGGGGTTTCCGGCAACCGCCCCGTTCTGTTCGTCGGCCGCCTGTCGCGCGAGAAGGGGGCGGCCCTGCTGGCGGCGGCGGCGGCGCAAGCCGATTGCCCGCTGCGCTTGATCGGCGACGGCGACGAGGCGGAAACGGTCCGCCGCCTGAATCCGCGGGCGGAGCTTGCCGGCTGGCTGCCGCCCGATGCCGTGCAGGGCGAGATCAGGCGGGCGCGGGCGCTGGTGGTTCCATCGCTGTGGTACGAGACCTTCGGCCTCGCCGCCTATGAAGCGCTGGCGAATGGCGTTCCCGTGATCGTCAGCGACAATTGCGCGGCGGCGGAGGCGGTGCGGCCGGGCGAAAACGGTCTGCTGTTCCGCAGCGGCGACGCCGCCGACCTCGCCCGCTGCCTCCGCCTGCTTTCCCAAGATCCGGAGGTCGAGCGGATGGGACACCGCGCGTATGGGCTCTACTGGCAGGCCCCCTTCACGCTGGACCGCCATCTCGACCGGTTGGAGGAGGTCTATCGTGCCGCACTTCGCGGCGGCATGGGCGCGCTGGCGGAGCCCGACCATCCGCTGCGGGCTTGTGCGCCGTGAAGGACGGGGCCGGCCATCGCCTCGGCAGGCGGGCGCTGTTGGCGGCGGCGCTGGCCCTGCCGGCAACGGCCGGGACCAGCGCCGCCGCCAGGGCCGCCGCCGGCAGCGCCCAGGACAAGCCCGCGCGCGCGCCTGCCGATCCGCCGCCGGGGAATGGTCCGGCCCTGTCGATCCGTGACCGTGGCGCCATCGGCGACGGACGCAGCCATCCGCTGTCGGAACGCCACAAAAGCCTGGAGGCGGCCCGGCGGGTCCATCCGCATGTCCGTTCCCTGACCCAGGAATGCGACTGGGCGGCTCTGCAAGGCGCCGTTCTGGAGCTGTCGCGCGCCGGCCGGGGCGGAACGGTGCTGGTGCCGCCCGGCCGGTACCGGCTGGATGACGAGATCGTCCTGCCCAACCTCGACCGCAATGACGACGCCTTCAACGAGGTCGAGATCGTCGGCGCCGGCATGCGCGCCTCGCTGCTGTCCTGGCCGGAGGATCTGGGGCCGGGCCGTTTCGCCATCCGTGCCGGCAGCCGGCAGGCGGCGCGCGACGACGACAAGGGGTATCAGCGCAGCCGCATCGCCCATCTCAGCCTGCGCGGGCCGAAGCCCGGCAACCGGCCGGGCGATCCGCCGCCGGGCATGGGCGGGGTGGCATTGACCTCCCGCTTCCTGCTCGAACGGGTCGGGCTGTCCGGCTTCCACGCCGGGGTCGATGTCTGGCGCGACCATTCCTCGCTGATCTCCTGCCAGCTGACCAAGAACCACATCGGCGCCCACTGGTCGGCCGGAACCGACAGCTTCGGCGACCATCTGTTCCTCGATACCGATCTCGCCGGCAACACGCTGACCTCCATCCTGGTGGCGCCGGAGAACGGCATCGACCAATCCAGCTTCATCTCCTGCCATTTCGGCTTCTCGCCCTATGCCATCCTGGCGGAGGACGGGCCGCCGACGCGGACCTTCCTGTCCAACAACAAATTCCTCGACTGCGCCTTCGAAGCCTGCGGCAACGGCTGGATCCAGGGGCCGATGGCGGAGATGTACGGCAACATCCTGATCGGTTGCAGCGGGTCGCTGCTGCCCGACTACCGCCTGCCGAACCGGCCGGTCACCGGGCTGTTCGTGGTGCGCGTGCTGGAACGCAACCGGTTCACCGGCGGCAGCGCCAGCTTCGGCGATGGCACCAACGACCGCGCCGCCGCCATCGAGACCGCCGCCATCGTCGCATCGTCCGCCGTCGGCAACCGGTTCGAGGATGCGGAACGGCTGATCCGGCTCGGCCGCGATGGCTTCGCCCCGGCGCTCGCCGTTTCCGGCAGTTGCCGCGCCAACCGGTTCGAAGCGGTGGACTGCGCCGGCGAGTTCCGCAAGGTCGGCACCGGCGGCATCGATGCCGGCAATCTGGTCCAGCGCGATTACGACCGGGTGCGCCGGCTGGAGCAGGACCACCCGGCCGATGGCGTCGCCCTGACCACCGCCGCCGCTGGTGGCATCGTGCCGGTCGCCACCAGCGGCACCGCCCCGGTCGGCAAGACGCGCGGCACCATCCGCATGGGCACGGTCCTGCGCTCCAGCCCCGGCTTCCCGCACAGGGTGGACCCCGCTTCCGGCCCGACGGCACCGGTCGGCGTCGCCGTGACCGATGCGCCGGCCGGAAGCGACAGCGTGCTGATGGAGTTGCGGCTCGACCTGCGATGACGGCCGCCGCTCAGGACAACGATCCGGCGAACCGCCGCCATTCCCCGACCGCCTGAGCGGACGGCTCCTCCAGCAGATCCGCATATCGCCCGGCCGTCACCGACCAGTCCTGCCGTTCGGCGACCCGGCGGCCGGCATCGCCGATGTGACGGCGAAGCATCGGGTCGGCGGCGAGACGGCGCATCGCCCCCACCAGCGCGGCGTGATCGTCCGGCTCGTCCAGCAGAATCGCGGCCCCGTCCTCCAGCAACCGGCCGGCGCCGGCCAGCCGGGTGGTGACGATCGGCAATCCGCTGGCCGCCGCCTCCAGCAGGACGAGGCCGAAGGGCTCATAGCGGGTTGGAAAGACGAACAGATCGGCCGCTCGCATCAGCGCCGCCACGTCGCGGCGATGGCCGAGGAAGCGGACCCGCGCTTCCAACCCCAGGGACCGCGCCAGGGCCGGAAAGGGGCCGCCGCTTTCGTCACCGACCACCGCCAGCGCCAGATCCGGCACCTCGGCCAGTGCGCGGAGCACGCCGTCCAGATTCTTGCGGTCGCTGCGGGCATCGCCGACGAACAGCGCCACCGGACGGCCGGGCGGCAGGCCGAACACCGCCGGATCGGGGGTGCCGGGCCGGAACTCCCCGACATCGACGCCATTGTCGATGACGCGCAGCCGGGCGGGATCGGTGCCGTCCCGCCGCAATTCGTCGGCCACGGTGCCGGAGACCGCCACCAACCGACCGGCGCGGCGGAAGCTCCAGCGCTCGAACCCGACATTCAACAGCGTGTAGAGCAGCCGGTAGAGCGACAGCGGCGCAATCCCCTTGCGGATCGGATGGGTGGGGGAACGCATCCAGGCGGAATGGACGAAATGCACCGCATTCACATCCGACCACGCCCAGCTGACGAAGCCGTTCACCATCACCCGGTCGATGCCCCTCCGCCGCTCCCGCGCCAGAGCCCGGCTCGTCCGCCATGCGAACAGCTGGTCCTTCGCCAGCTGTGTCGGCATTCCGCCACCGCCGACCGGCACCCAGCGCAGGCGGGGATGCCGCGCCAGATCATCGTCCAGTTCGGACGCGATGGCGACGACCTGATGTCCGCGGCGCAGCAACTCGTCGGTCACCACCGCGTTCACGCGCCCCTGTCCGTCATGATGGACGATCTTCTGCGTGACGATCGCGATGCGCAGGGGGGCGGTGCTCATGGGAAATCCTCCTGCCCGGTCTGATCGGCGGTATCGCCGACGGCTCGAGCCGAAGTGGACCACGGCGCCGGGGCGCGCGCCAAACAAACGAAAGATTGCGGCCGCCTGCAACAGGCTTAAGACTGCCGGTGCCCGACTCAGTCCTTCAGTGTCTGAAGCATCAGCAAAACCAATATCGATATTTTGGGGAGAGTCAAAGATGAGTCGGAGTCATGTCTCAATAATGACTCTCTCGATTACAGAAACTGTCGTGTCACTACTCCCAACGAGAAGGGTAATCCTACCGATACGGGTAGACCATTTTGATTAACCCTTAATATCGTATTAACAGGAGTCGTGCCGATGTCACTGACCGGATCAAATCTCATCGATGTCACCTTCGCGATCGATGCCTGGGGACAGGCGGCGGGTGGCGTCTGGCCCCACCTGGCGCTCAAGCTCGATGGCGCGACCATCGGCCAGGCGACCGTGAACAGCGGCACGCCGGGTCGCTACACCATCACCGCCAAGGTCGCCGCCGGAAACGCGCACAACCTCCAACTGGTCTATGACAATGACGGGACGGCCGGCGGCGCCGACCGCAACCTGTTCGTCCGCGCGGTTTCGGTGAACGGCACATCGATCGCCACGACCGACCCCTCGGTCACCTACGACAGGGGCGCGGTCGATGGAAAGGATGTGGTAAAGGGGCAGGAGGGTCTCTATTGGGGCGGCGCCCTGACCATGCCGCTGCCGGCCTCGCTGTTCCCGCCGCCGCCTGTGGCCGAGACGATCACCGCCATCGCGGCGGTGACCAAGCCCTACAGCGTGGTGGTCAATGCCTGGGGCGCCAGCGCCGGCGGCGTGCCGCCGCATTTCAAGCTGCTGGTCGACGGCAAGCCGGTGGGCGAGGCGAAGGTGGCCGCGACCAGCCAGACCGCCTATAAATTCACCGTCGATCTCGACCCGGCCGCGGCCCACAAGATCCAGATCCAGTACGACAATGACGCGGCGGTCAACGGCCAGGACCGCAACCTCTTCGTCGGCTCGGTGGTGGTGAACGGACACAGCGTCGCCTCGACCGCCGCCGGGGTCACCTACGACCGGGGCGCCCTGGATGGCAAGGACGTCATCGCCGGACAGCAGGGTCTGTGGTGGAACGGCACCTTGAGCATTCCCGTCAGCAAGGACATGCTCGCCGACAACCCGGCCGCCACGCCGCCCGTCACCGGCACGCCGATTCCCACTCTGCCGAAAAACCAACATGGCGCCAACGCCGGGGTCGGCAGCGACCGGCCGCCGCTGGCCTCCGACGTTTCGACCATCTCCTGGGGAGCCGACCGTGGACTGGCCCCGCAGCATCTGTTCTGGGAGTCGGTGCCCGACTACGCCAATGCCGCACACCTGAAGGAAACCCGCGACATCGCCGCCGGACATCTGGCGGATGGGGTGGTGCCATTGATCGGCCTCCAACTGTGGGAGGATACCTTCGTCTCCTCCCAGAATGGCGGCGCGTTCGCCAATCTTGGCGGTCATCAGGCCTGGGTGTCCTGGGTGAAGGCGCATCCGCAATATCTGGGGCGCGACAGCGACGGCAATGTCCTGCACGCCGACAGCGGCAACCCCTATGGCTGGGGCTATGTCAGCCCGCTGATGCCGCTGGACGCCGAGGACGCGCCGGCGGGCTGGACCGGTGGCACCGCCCATTACGCCGACTGGATGGCGGACAAGCTGGGCCGCCTGTCCGCCCTGACCGGCACCCGCGGTTACGAGCTGGCCGACTTCTTCGACGGCAATCCGCATTCCGGCGTGATGAACTCCTTCAACACCCGCATGATCGCGGAGTTCAGCGCCAAGACCGGCATCAAGGTCGCCGGCGGCACGCTGGCGCAGCAGGCGCAGGACATCGTCGATAATCACCCGACCCAATGGCTGGACTATTTCGTCGATGGTTGGGCCTATGGCTGGAAGGCGCTGGACGAGGCCATCGTCAAGAACACCGGCCATGCCGCCTGGCTGACCACCCAGGTCTCCTTCACCCCGGCGGCGATGCGCGAGTTCGCCGGCGTCGACGCCCGCGTGATCGCCGCAACGATGAACGCGAAGGACATCCTGTTCAACGTGCAGACCCTCGAACGCTTCGAGATGCAGCACAAGCAGGCGCCGGCCTCCTACGAGCAGGCGATGCTGGGCATCCACGCCGCCCGCGCGCCGGACGCCCATTTCGGCCATATGATGTCCTCGTCGGAGAATGATTACTGGGGGGCGGTGAACAGCCTCTACACCGGCGTCAGCGGCACGGCGCGCGACGAGCTGGGCTGGGGCCGGTTGGAACAGACCTGGCTGCAAAGCGGCTGGACCATGATCGCCGACGACCAGGGCGGGGTGCGCCGTGCGGCGGAGCAGTGGTCGCGCAGCTATCACGACTGGGGCGAGGTGAAGCAACCCTGGCTCGACATGCTGCGCGACATCGTGCCGACCCGCCCCTTCGGCCCGGCGCTCTATTACAGCGCCAACGCCGAGAAGGCGATGAACGCGCTGGAGCCGGCCGGCAACTCCATCGGCAACGCCTATCTCGGCGAATTGCTGGAGCCGATCACCAAGCTGCATGATGCCGGCGTACCCTTCGGCTATTACGTCAGCGACGCGGCCCTGCCGGCGATGACCAAGGCCGGCGCCCCCAGCGCCTGGATCATCCCGCAGGCGACCTATCAGGGCCACGCCCTGTTCAGTGATGCCGAGATCGCCGCCCTGAAGGCCAAGGCCCCGGTGCTGATCGGCGACGAGGCGTTGACCTATCATCACCCCTTGACCTTCACCGACAAGGATCCGGACGCCCAGATCACCGGCTACGGCTTCTACGACCAGAAGGACCGGCTGATCGTCGTCGCTTCCGACCGCGTCGATTTCAACGACACGGCGGCGCGCAAGGCGGTGGCGACCCATGTGGAACTCCAGCTCGCCGACGGCCATTACACGGTCCAGGACCTGATGCACAACGGCAGCCAGGGCTTCGACGTGGTAAACGGCGTCGGCGGCTTCGACACCACCATTGCCCGCTGGGACACCGGCGTCTACGCCATCACCCACGACATCGCGGCGTAGGACGGGGGTACGGCAAAAGAACGGTGGAATGACATTGGGGAGGCCGTTCCGGCGGCCCCCCCATTTTCGTTTCCATGTTCAACGAAAAATCCCTCTGGCGATCTCTGATTAAGAGTCTATCTAATTTGTACAGGAAAGGAGCCTGATCGCCAGGATCAGAGAATATCTATAATATTATAAGTTGTTCTTTAAGAAAATAATTCACTCTATACCCAGCGATATCTATTGGAACCATTTTCCATCCCTACCCCAACCCGTCAATCTCCCTTGAGAACGAGTCTTCCTTCATCGGGTAATCACTTCCATAGTCGCGCGTGAAAATGACATATTATTGCCTGCCTTCTGGCGGAGATTTCCGACTGGAGAGTGTGGACCTATTCCCCACTGAGCCTGCGGCGATCCCAAAAGTGCAGCAGACAATGCCGTGAGTGCTGGATCATAGTTTGATCTAAATTCGATCGGACGGGCACGGAACCACCGATACGACGGAGCCCGTCCATCGAAATCGCGGCATCGCATAGGACCGTACGGCGGTATGCCGACCGCGGAGGCTACCGCTCGAACGGGGGGCCGAGGAGCGTCCAGGGGGATAATACTCGACCTCCAACCAAGCGATGTCGCAGGTCCTTTCGTCTATATTGGGGGAGACGACATGTCCGACCGTATTCGGGTTATTGTTCACAATCAAAGCCGATTGTTACGCGAATCGATCCTGAACATCCTCGACGATTGCTTCGAGGTCATCGACCCGCAACGCAGGCTGGTCAGTGGGCTTTCACCGAAGACGCTCTGGAGCGGACGGGTCAACGCAAGCGGAGACCGCCATTCGACGGGCGGGGCCGTCGTCACGCTGGAACCGCCAGACGGCGGCCATGGCGCCGAGCGGCCGGCGGACATCGTGCTGTTCGATCTGGCCTCGCTGAAGACCGACGCCTGGAACTTCCGCAGCTGGTATGGCGAGCAAGCGAAGCTGGCGATGATCGCCGACGAGTTTTCCGCCCATCACATGCGGATGGCCCTGCGCTTCGGCGTGCGGGGGTATCTTCTGAACCGGATGGCGCCGGCCGCCTTCGTCCTGTCGCTGCGCCTGATCCACGCCGGCGAGCCGGTGGTGCCGGAGGAATGCTTCGACTATTTCTCGCCCAGCGCCCTGCGCCGGGGGGCGGAGGACGGGTCGGTGCCCCAGCATGAAACCGAACTGCTGGGCTACCCCGGCCTCTATCCGCGCCATGCGCGCATCCTCAAGCTGATCATGGACGGATGCAGCAACAAGGAGATCGCCCGCGAGATGGCGATGACCGAGGATCTGGTCAAGCTGCATGTCCGCCACATCATGCAGACCATCAATGTCCGCAACCGCACCCAGGCCGCGCTGTGGGCCGCGCAAAGCGGGATCATCCAGGAGATGGAGTATTTCCTGGAGCGGTCGGTCCCATAGACCGGCGCCGACGGGGGGAACGCTCTTTCAGAACCATCCGTCATCCAGCACAGCGCCGATCCGCGCCGCCACCGCCCGCATCTCCGGCAGCAGAAAGCCGTCCATCAGCTCCGCCGGGACCAGATCACGGAAATGGACCAGCGACAGGCCACCCACCGGCAGCTTCCCCGCCGCCCCACCAACGGCCGGAACCGGAATCGACACCATGCGCAGCCCCGGCGCCAAGGCTGGATATTCCCAGGTGGCATAGCCTCGCTCCCGCGCGGCGGCGATCAGGGCGAGCGTCCCCTCCACCGAGCCGCTGACGGCACCGTCGGCCACCGAATCCTCGACGATGCGCGCCGCCTCGCCGGGCGGCAGGGCGGACAGATAGGCCAATCCAGTGGCCGATGCCACCATCGGAAAGCGGCGGGTTTCGAACAGGTTCAGCTTGATCGGGGCGGCGGACCGGTTGGACACCTCGATCACGACGGAGCGTCCTTCGGCCAGGAAGAACTCCGACGGCCATTTCACCCGCGCCCCCAGCTCGTCCAGCAGAGGCTGCACCAACTGCGCGATGGGGGTTCGCTCGACCAGGGCGCGGGACAGGTTGCGGACCTTGGCGGTGACCTGATAGCCTTCCGCCTCCCCCGACTCCTCCAGATAGCCCTCATGGACAAGGGTCTGCACCAGACGGATCACGGTCGCCTTGGGCAGGCGGGACCGGCGCACCAGCTCCGCCACGGTCGGCCGCTGGATTTCATTCGCCACCGCCAGCACGCGCAGACCACGCACCAGGGCATTCACCGGCTTGGCGCCGGCCCCGCCCTTGGGCTCCCGCGCCGGTCTGGAAACGATCGTCATCCCTGTCCCCGCCGCGTCAGGCCGGCACCACGCTGTTGCGGAGGAAGGCTTCGAACTGGTCGACCGGCAGCGGCCGGCTGATCAGATAGCCCTGGATGCGGGTGCAGCGCTGCTGCCGCAGCATTTCGGCTTGTTCGTGGGTCTCCACCCCTTCGGCGATGGTGTCGAAGCCCAGGCTTTCGGCCAGATTCACGATGGTGCCGACAATGGCCGGGTCGGTGGTGGACTTGACGATGTCGCGGACGAAGCTGCGGTCGATCTTCAGCGTGTCGATGGGGAAGCGCTTGAGATAGGCCAGCGAGGAGTAGCCGGTGCCGAAATCGTCGATCGACAGGCGCACACCGATATCCTTCAGCCCGTTGAGGATGGTGACCGCCTTTTCGATGTCGCCGATCATCGCCCCCTCGGTCAATTCCAGTTCCAGCCGTTCGGCCGGTATGCCGGCGGCCTCGACCACGCTGCGGACGAAGCCGACCAGGCGGGCGTCCTGGAACTGGCGCGGCGACAGGTTCACCGATACCGACGGGATCGGCAGGCCGCGTTCGATCCAATCGGCCAGCCGGCGGCAGGATTCGATCAGCGTCCAGGCGCCGATTTCCCAGATCATGCCGGTTTCCTCGGCCAGCGGGATGAATTCCGCCGGGCTCACCATGCCGCGGACCGGGTGGCGCCAGCGGATCAGCGCCTCCGCTCCGATGGTGATGTTGCCGGCAAGGTCGATCTTCGGCTGGAAATGCAACTCGAACTCGTCGCCGCCACTGGCCCGGCGCAGATCGCTTTCCAGCCCCAGGGTGAAGCCGGAGCGTTCGCGCATCCCGCTGTCGTAGAAGACGTATTTGTGCTCCGGGTTGCGCTTGGCATGGTACATGGCGAGATCGGCGTTGCGCAGGAGCTGGTCGGCGGTGTCGCCGTCGTCGGGGTAGAAGGCGATGCCGATCGACGCGCCGCAGAAAAGCTCCTGATTGTGGACGCTGAACGGCTCCGACATCGAATAGAGCACCTTCTCCACCAAGCGGGCGCCGGCGGACCGGTCGGCAGCGTCGGGCGCCACGATCAGGAACTCGTCCCCGCCCAGCCGGCCGACGGTGTCGGTCATGCGGGTGCAGTTGCGCATGCGCCGCGCCACCAGCTTCAGCAACTCGTCGCCGGCATGATGGCCGAGCGTGTCGTTCACCTGCTTGAAACGGTTGAGGTCGAGGAAGGCGACGGCGACCTTGCTCTTGCCGCGCTGGGCCCGGATGATCGCCTCCTCCAGCCGTTCGCAGACCAGCCAGCGGTTGGGCAGGTCGGTCAACCGGTCGAAGCTGGCCTGATAGCGGATCTGGTGTTCCTGCGACTTGCGCTGGCTGATGTCGGCGATGGTCAGGACATAATGTTCCAGCACGCCGTTGGGTGCCCGGACCGAGGTCACCGACAGGGCGGCGGCGAAGGCGTCGCCGGAATGGCGGAAGCTGGTGACCTCCCCCTGCCAGCGCCCGGACTGCCGCGCCGTGGTCCAGATCGCATCGATGAAATCACGCTCGTGCGAGCCGGGCGCGAAGAGGACCAGCGGACGACGCAGCAGCTCCTCGCGCTGGAAGCCGGTCATGATCTCGTAGGCGGGGTTGATCGCCTGGACGGTCAGTTCGGGATCGACGATCAGGATGCCGTCGGCGACGCTGTCGAACACGGTGGCGAGCAGCCGGATCTTCTCCTCATGCTGCTTGCGTTCGGTGATGTCCTGGACGGTGCCTTCATAATAGCGGATGCGGCCGGCCGGGTCGCGCACGCACCGCGCGCTTTCCGAGATCCAGATGATCGATCCGTCGCGGCGAAAGACGCGCGCCTCGAAACTGAGGACGCGATCCTGCCGGGCCATCAAGTCGGCGAAGGCCTCGCGCTTGCCCGGATCGACATAAAGCTGACAGGCGATGTCAGTAAGGTTGGCGATCAGATCTTCGGGCGAAGCATAGCCATAGATTTCGGCGAGCGCCGGATTGACACGAAGGTAACGACCGTCGACGGTGGTCTGATAAATGCCCTCGACAGCATTTTCGAAGATGCTGCGATATTGCTCTTCCGTCTCATAACTCATGCCACGCGCCTCATCCGACGCCGATCCAATGCCGCCTGGAAACAACATAAGCGCACAACTCAAACAACGATTGTGAAACTGCCACCTTTCCGCAATGCGGCAAAGTAGACGCTGGTTCGATAAGCGCCGTCAAGCACCATCGTCGATACTGTCTCATAGTGCGAAGCGAAAATATAACAAAAAGGTAACCGACACTGACCAACCGCCATTTGCGTTCAGGCTGATTCCCATCAAGCTATTGATATCAAAGGGTAGAAATCCATGACCCTATTAAAAATCTGAAAAATTCGCGCGAGCTTACCCTGGCGACACGGCGGCTCGCCTCTTCGGTTTCACGGCAGCTGCGGGATGAGTGGTTGTTTTTTATTCAAGCCCGCACAGTCTTTAGGCAGAAGCAAGGCTGTGCGGCAGTCCACTCCCAAGTGGACTGGCGGAAAACGGCATGTTTCCATACGACGATACGGTTGGCAAATCGCGTGCCGATTGAATCTCTGATCAAACCGAAGGCGGTTTGACCGGCGCGACACCAAAGACCGGATAGCACGCAAGCCAGCGGCGGGGAGGGGGCCTCCACCGACCGCGACGCGTTGGCCTTCTGGCAGGGACTGCCGGCGCTGGTCGTGCTGGTCCTGCCGGCCGGCCGGATCTGACCGGCCCGCCGGCAGGACCGAACGACGGTCAGTGGCCGTGGGCGACCTTGGCGCCTTCCTTCAGCTTGAAGACGCGCGAGCAGTAGGGGCATTCGACCTTCCCCTCGCCATCGAGCGTCAGATAGACCAGCGGATGGCCCAGCGCGCCGCCGCCGCCGTCGCACCCGACGGTCGAGGTTTCAACAAGGATCGTCTCGGTCGGCTGCATGGCAGTCATCCTCTGTTTTGACAGGCGCGCCGGTTCACGCCATCGTGGACATGCCCGCTGTCCGGGTCCCCGAACAGGGTTCCGTGCGCGCGGGCCGGATGATACCCATCGCGCGCCGCGGATCAACGGGGGAAACCACCGGACACCGGGGCTTTTTCGTCAACCGCAAACATCATGGTTCAGGATCAATGGCCGCGCCCACCGATACCCCCACGCCCGTCTCGCTCCCGGCCAACGCGGTGGAGCTGCGCGGCCTGACCAAGATCTACCAGCCGACCGGCAAGGCCGGGCCGAAGCATGCCCTGAAGGGCATCGACCTCGCCATTCCGCGCGGGACGCTGTTCGGGCTGCTCGGCCCCAACGGCGCCGGCAAATCGACGATGATCAACATCCTGGCCGGGCTGGTGAACAAGACCGGCGGCACCGCCAGCATCTGGGGCCACGAGGTGTCGGAGCATCCGCGCCGCGCCCGCGCCTCCATCGGCGTGGTGCCGCAGGAGCTGAACATGGATCCCTTCTTCACCCCGCGCGAGATGCTGGAGCTTCAGGCCGGCCTCTATGGCGTGCCGAAGAGGGAGCGCCGGACGGAGGAGCTGCTGGAGGCCGTCGGGCTCTCCGACAAGGCGGACGCCCATGCCCGCTCGCTGTCGGGCGGCATGAAGCGCCGGCTGATGGTGGCCAAGGCGCTGGTGCACACCCCGCCGGTGCTGATCCTGGACGAGCCGACCGCCGGTGTCGACGTGGAATTGCGCCGCCAGCTTTGGGAGTATGTCCGCACGCTGAACAAGGCGGGCACCACAGTTCTGCTGACCACCCATTATCTACAGGAGGCGGAGGAGCTGTGCGACACCATCGCCATCATCAATCACGGGCAGGTGGTGGCGTGCGAACCGAAGACGACCCTGCTGCGCCGGGTGGACAACAAGGCGCTGTGCCTGACGCTGGACCGTGATCTGCCCGCCGCCCCGCCGGCGCTGGAGGGCTACACCGTCGAAGTGCCGGAGCCGCGGCGGATGGTGGTGCGCTACCACCCGAGCCGCCAGCGCGCCGGCGCCATCTTGTCGGCGCTGGCCGCGGCCAACATCGGGATCGTCGATGTCACGACCGAGGAATCGGATCTGGAGGATATATTCCTCCAACTGACAGGCAGTGCGCACGGCGACACAGAGGTAATCCATGCGGCGTAGCGGGTTGGCGGCTGTCGGCTTGGCGGCTGTTCTCGGGCTGGGGCTTCTGCTTGGCGGCTGCGCCGCGGATTTCCAGCCGATGGGAGCGGCCGTCGTCGAGCCGCGGTTGAACGACCGGGGACTGATCGCCGCCGACGGATTCGAGCTGCCGATGCGTTCCTGGCTGCCGGCGGACGGCAAGGTCCGGGCGGCGGTGGTCGCCCTGCATGGCTTCAACGACTATTCCAACGCCTTCGACGGCGCCGGCCGCGACTTCGCCGCCGCCGGCATCGCCACCTACGCCTATGACCAGCGCGGTTTCGGCGCCACCCGCGACCGCGGCGTATGGCCGGGCACACCGACCCTGGTCAGCGACGCCCGCACCGCGGTCGAAATGGTGCGCCGACGCCATCCCGGCGTCCCGGTCTATCTTCTGGGCGAAAGCATGGGTGGGGCGGTGGTGCTCACCGCGATGACCGGCCCCAATCCGCCCGAGGTCGCCGGCACCATCCTGGTCGCCCCCGCCGTCTGGGGCCGGCAGGCCATGGGCTTCTTCCCGCGCGCCGCCCTGTGGATCACCTATACCCTCGTCCCCGGCATGGTCGTCCATCCGCCGCAGGATTTGGACATCCATCCATCCGACAACATCGAGATGCTGCGGGCGCTCGGCCGCGACCCGCTGGTCATCAAGGGATCGCGGGTCGATGCGCTGGAGGGGTTGACCGACCTGATGGGCAGCGCGCTCGACGCCTGCCAGCATCTGCAAATCCCGTCCCTGGTCCTCTATGGCGCGCATGAGGAGGTGCTGCCACCCAAGCCGGTCGAGCGGGCACTGAAGGAGTTCGAAACCGGCGGGCGGCATGTCGTCGCCGTCTATCCCGACGGCTACCACATGCTGTTGCGTGACCTGAAGGGCAAACTGGTCGTCGACGACATCGTCGCCTGGATCGAAAACCCGAAGCTGCCGCTGGCCAGCGGCGCCGACCGCGCTCCAAGGGCCCTGCTCGCCTCCAAGTGAGGGGAACGGGGACAGCCCTGCGACATGTTGACCCGGTCCAGGCCCGGAGACGGCCGGGGCCGCCCCGGCCCAGCCGCTTGGTCGCTCCCTACCACGGAGATAGGAGCTTGGAAATCCGAAGTTATCCGCTCCGCCTACCCGAACGGTGCCCAGGTGGCCGCGGGTTTTGCACCCAAAGGTATAGTACCCGTTAGGACCAAAGCAACTCTGCCACTTCCGGCGGTTGAGGGATAAGGTGCCGCACAGGCGGACAACCGAATGTCCCCGTTGGGAGGAACCATGCACAGCGTCGAATCCCAGATTACCCCGTCCGGTGCGGCCCGCGCCGCGGGCGCCGCGACCGCTGCCCAAACAACCACTCCGACCGCCAGCCTCGATGTCCAGGCCATCGCCGACCGTTACGGCTGGACGCCTTCGATGGCACGCTGGTGGATGTCCTTCGCCGCCTGCTCCGTCGGCAACAAATCGGACGCGATGATCGCCTTTCTCGACAAGACCGTCGGCGGCGTGGCGATGATCCGCCGCCGCTGATCGGGACCCGGCAGCCAAATGGAAGCGGCCCCTCCGGGCCGCTTTTTTTATGGGACGTTCTTTGCCCACCGGCATCCCCGTCGGCCTACCCCCCCGGCGGCACGATCCGCCAGATCGCCGCCGGGTTGCGTTGGGGATCGAGCCAGACATGCTGGAACTTGCCGATCCAGGTGAAGCGGTGGCCACTGAACAGATCCTCGACCTGGACATGGGCGCCGTCGGACAGGCCCAATTCCCACAGCGGCACCTCGATGGTCCCGCCATGGCTGTTGTGGGGATCGAGATTGACCGCGATCAGGATCACATTGTCCTTCGTCGCCGTCATCTTGCCGTAGAGCAGGATGTTGTCGTCGAAGGCGTTGTAGAAACGCAGGTTGGTGAATTGCTGAAGCGCCGGATTCTCGCGGCGGATGCGGTTGATGGCGGTCACATAGTCGCGGATGTTGCCGGGCTGGTTCCAATCCCAATGCCGGATCTCGTATTTCTCTGAATGGTTGTATTCCTCCTTGCCGGGATAGGCCTCGGCCTCGCACAGCAGATAGGGACCATAAAGACCGTAGACGCCGGCCAGCGTCGCCGCCAGAACCGCCCGCATCATGTGGGCCGCCCGTCCGCCCTCGGTCAGAATCCTGGGCAGGATGTCCGGCGTGTTGGCGAAGAAGTTGGGCCGCATATACTCCTTCGACTCCCCCTGCGTCAGCTCCGTCAGATACTCGGTCAACTCCTGCTTGGTGTTCCGCCAAGTGAAATAGCTGTAGGACTGGGTGAAGCCGACCTTGGCCAGCCGCTTCATCAGCTTGGGCCGGGTGAAGGCCTCGGCCAGGAACAGCGCGTCGGGGTAGCGGTCCTGCACTTCGCGGATCATCCATTCCCAGAAGGGAAAGGGCTTGGTGTGCGGGTTGTCGACGCGGAAGATGCGCACGCCCTCGCCGCACCACATCAGCACCACATCGCGCAGCGCGTACCACAGGCCGGGATAGGACTGGCGATAGAAGCTGACATTGACGATGTCCTGATACTTCTTCGGCGGATTCTCGGCGTAGCGGATGCTGCCGTCGGGCCGCCAATAAAACCAGTGCGGATGCTCCTTCACCCAGGGATGGTCGGGCGAGCATTGGACGGCGAAATCCAGCGCGATCTCGATCCCGTGCCGCCTGGCCTCGCGCACCAGCCGGCGGAAGCCGTCGAAATCGCCGATCATCGGGTCGATGGCGTCGTGTCCGCCCTCCTCGGCACCGATGGCATAGGGCACGCCGGGATCGTCGGGGCCGGGATTCAGCGTGTTGTTCCTGCCCTTGCGGAAGGCGCGGCCGATGGGGTGGATCGGCGGGAAATACAGCACATCGAACCCCATGTCGCGCACCATCGGCAGCAGGTTCACCACGTCGTCGAAATTGCCCGGCCGTGACGGATCGGGCGAGGCCGAACGCGGGAAGATCTCGAACCAAGCCGAATAGGCGCCGGCGGTGCGGTCGACATGGACCTCCAGATCCCGGACATAGCGCGACCTGTATTGCCGCTCACCATACCGCGCCATGACACGGCGCGGCTCGTCCGACAGGGCGTAATCGATGGCCTCCCGGCCGGAAAGCTCCCGCATGCGCCCGATCACCGCCTGGAGAGCCGCGCCCCCGTCACCAAGGTTCAGGTCCAGCGACTGTTCGACGAAATGGCGGCCCTCGGCCAGTTCCAGATCGACGACCAGTCCGGCATCGACCTTTTTCTTGAAATCGGCGCGCCAGCTTTCCCACACGTCGCGCCACGCCTCGATGCTGTAGGTGTAGCGGGCGTTGCGGGTCAGCGGCACCCGGCCGACCCAGCGGTCATTCTCGTGGAGGCGCATCGGCGCCTCGCTCCAGTCGTCATCGCCATCCGCCCGGTAGAGGACGGAGGCCGCCAGCACGAAGGTGCCGTCGGTATAGATGTCGGCCCAAACCTCCATCACGTCGCCGACCGCCCGCTTGATGGCGAAACGACCGCCGTCCAGCTCCGGATAGACGGCCTCGATGGTCATGCGGCCGGCGGCGAGGGAATCCATCCACTCCCGCTCCTCCACTTCATGCAGTTCGACCGCATGGCTGCGGGCGGCGCGGGCGCGGAAAACGCGCAGTTCCATCGGGCGCAGCGTCATGGCCGCACCCGGCTCCATCGCCAACGGTTCGGCCTCCGGCGTCACGTCCTCGAACGCCTCGTATGTGCCGCCGGTGGCTGCCAGCACCGGACCGACATCCACATCATGCGCGCGGTTCTCGTCCGGATTCAGCAACAGGATCGCGCAGGCGTCGGGCTGGTCGAGGGCGGCGCCATCCACCTGCCGGATCAGCCCCAGCACCGGATTGTGGGGCGAGGTGACGCGGCGCTGCGGCCCCTCGACATTCAGCGCCGGGGTGGCGGCCTTCATCGCGTTGACGGCACCGATGAAGCCGGTCAGGTCCAGCTTCGGCGGTTCCCAATCGGCGGGGCTGCTGCGCACCACATCCAGCTTGCGGGTGAAGCCATATTCGAACCCCACCGGCATCATCACACCGGTGGAGAAGCTGGCGGCGAACAGGTAATGCATCTTCAACTGGGCGGCCAGCCGCACGGCGTCCTGGCTGCCGACCTCCGCCGCCAGCCGGTCGGTGTCATGGCTTTCGGGAAAGGCGACGGACGGTGCGATCCAGCGGAACGCCTCATACTGGTCCAGCAGCCAGTCGGCCTTGAAATCCCACCATTTGGCGCTGTTGAACAGGAAATCGAAGCCGGCGCCGCATAGCTCGCGCACCTGCTCCACCGTGCAGCCCAACGTCTCGGCGAAGAATTTCACCTCCGGATTCACCGCATGGGCGGCATCGATCAGGCTTCTCCACACCTCCATTGGAACCTGATAGGCGGCATCGCAGCGGAACCCCCGCACGCCCAGCCCGATATGATGGCGCAGATAGTCGGACCAGTAGCCGACCAGTCCGGCCCGCGACTCCGCCCGGTCATAGTCGAGGGAGGCGAGATCGCCCCACACCGTGACATGGGCAGTGTCGTTGGGATCGACGGCGCCGGGGCGGTGCAGATCGCCGTCGGGACCGCGCTTGTACCAGTCGGGGTGATGCTCGACCAGCAGGGCGTCGCGCGCGGTGTGGTTGATGACGAGATCCATCATCACCGACTGGCCATGCGCCGCGGCCTCCGCGATGAATCGGCGCAGCAACTCGTCATCGCCGTCGGAGGATCCGCCGCGCAGGGCGTCATGCAGCCGGTACGGATCCTTGATGGCATAGAGGCTGCCCGAGAAGCCGGGCTGATGGATCGGGTTCAGGAAGATCCAATCGAAACCCATCCCCTGGATCCGCGGCAGATGTCCCGCCCAATCGCGGACGGGACCGGCCAGGGTCGGAAACAGGTTGTAGATGCGCGGTCCGACGATGCTCATGGAACCCCCTTGCTTGGCCCTGCTTCCCCGTTGACAGCCTGCCGCTCCCCGTTGTGGGATCGGCCAAGCGGCAGCGGCGCTGTTCCCTTCAAGGGCGCATCGGCGCCGACGCCACGGCCGACACCATGCCCCCGCGGGTCAACCCGCCGGGGCGGTGAAGGTTCCGCCCGCCCGATCGGGAGCCCCCAACATCGGGAACCCGCCCCACCCCAACCAGCACAGGATGCAGCGCATGGCCGAGAAGCCCGGCAAGGTCTCCAAAATCCGCCTCGGTAAACTGGACCAGGACAAGCTGCGGATCGAAACCGCGGAGGAGTATGACCGCCGACTCGGCAAGCTCCAGAAGGAGCTGCTGCACATCCAGCAGACCTATTGGCACGAGAAGCGCCGCGCCATCGTGGTGTTCGAGGGGTGGGACGCGGCCGGCAAGGGCGGGGCCATTCGTCGCATGACCGAGCCGCTCGACCCCCGCGGCTTCCATGTCTGGCCGATCTCCGCCCCGACGGCGGAGGAGCAGGGCAAGCATTACCTCTACCGCTTCTGGACCAAGCTGCCGGCGGCCGGCACCTTCGCCATCTTCGACCGGTCCTGGTACGGGCGCGTCATGGTGGAGCGGGTGGAGCAGTTCGCGACCAAGGACCAGTGGAAGCGCGCCTATGCCGAGATCAACGAATTCGAACGGCTCCTGACCGACGACGGCGTCCGCATCATCAAGCTGTTCCTGCACATCACGCCGGAAGAACAGCTTGAGCGTTTCCGCGAGCGGATGAAGAACCCCTACAAGCGCTGGAAGCTGACCGAGGAGGATCTGCGCAACCGCGCCAAATGGGACGAGTACGTCAAGGCGGCGGAAGCGATGTTCGACCGCACTTCGACCCCGCAGGCACCATGGCATGCGGTGGCGGCCAACTCCAAATGGCACGCCCGCCTCAAGGTCCTGGAGACCGTCACCACCGCCCTTAAGCAGGGCGTGAACATCGCCCCGCCTCCGGTCAACGGCAACGTCGCGAAGATCGCCGCCGAAATCCTCGGCATTCACCCGGAACAGGCGTAAGCACTGCCCTCCCTAATCCGTCATGCCCTTCGCGGGACAGGCGGAGGAGATCAGGCCCGGTGTGCGGATCGCCGGGCGCGATCCCGCATCGCACCCGGCGTCAGGGGCCGTCGCGGCCGATCCCGTCGCCATGGGGTCGGGTCCGGCGCGGGGCGGCTCTCTGAATGCCGTGCTGACTGAGCTTGCGATACAGGGTGCTGCGGGAAATCCCCAGCACCACTGCCGCGTCCGACAGGTTCCCACCGGTGGCGGCGATCACATCCTCGATGGTCCGCTGCTCGGTCCGCGTCAGGGACATCGCCGCCGGGCCGGATGAGGCCGGAATCGGCAGCGCCGGACCGGACAGCGCCGGACAGGACGGCGACCAGCCGCCAGCCGTGACGCCGTCGCAGACACCCCCGCGATCGTCGCGCAGTTCGTCCGGAAGATCGCCGACCTCGATGCTTCCGCTGGTGGACAGCAGAACCGCCCTTTCGATCACATTCCGCAACTCGCGCACATTGCCCGGCCAGTCGTAGCGTTGCAGCAAATCCAGCGACGCCGCGGCAAAGCGGACGGGCGCGCGGCCGTGCCGCTCCGCCAGCAGGCCGTTGAAGTGGGAGATCAGGCGAGAGACATCGCCATGCCGCTCGCGCAGCGGCGGCACCCGCAAGGCCGTCACGGCGAGGCGATGATACAGGTCGCGACGGAAGCGGCCGGCGGCGACCTCGTGGCGCAGGTTGCGGTTGGTCATGGCGAGCAGCCGCACCGACACCCGGCGCGGGACATTGTCGCCGATGCGGTACAGCACCCCCTCCTCCAACACCCGCAGCAGATAGGGTTGGAGGTCGAGCGGCAGCTCGCCGATCTCATCGAGACACAGCGTGCCGCCGTCGGCCAGCTCGAAGCGGCCGATCCGCCCCTCCGCCGCCGCACCGGTGAAGGCGCCGCGCACATAGCCGAACAGTTCGCTACCCAGCATCTCGCGCGACACCGCACCGCAATTGAACGGTACGAAGGGACCACCCGCCACCGCGCTGTGACCATGGATGGCGCGCGCGAACAGTTCCTTGCCGACGCCGGTCTCCCCCTCGATCAGGACGGGCACCGGCAGCGGCGCCAGGCGTTCGCCCTGCCCGACCACCGCGCGCAGGCTGTCGCTGGCCCCGACGATATCGGCGAAGCGGGAGCGGGCATGGTCGGACTCGTCCGGCACCGGACGGCGCCCGCCGGGCCGGCGGGCCGGCACCGTTCCCGGAATGATCAGCAGCGTCCCGCGCCTTTCCCCATCCAGCATCAGCGGACGGACCCAGTCGGCCGGCACCGGCAGGCGGCAAGCGCTCTCGACGGCCGGCCCGCCCGTCATGCCGACAATGGACGGATCGACGGGGGGCAGCTCGACAAGGGGCAGCTTCGTCCCCCGGCTCAGCCGCGGCAAGTCCGATCCCAGGCTGGCCTTCAACAGGGATTCCGCCTTGCGGCTGGCATAGAGCAGGCGCCCGCGGGCATCCAGCGCGATCAACCCTTCACCGGCATATTTCTGGCTGTCCTCCAGACAGGCTTCGAGCAGCCGCACATGCTCGGCCTCCATCTGGCGGGCGAGGTTCCATTCCACCTGCCGGGCGGCGACCACGGCGAGCGCCAGCGCCTGCCCGCTGAAGCTCTGCTTCAGGCCGGAAATGTCGAGCAGACCGACGACCGACCCGTCGACGGGGTCATGGATCGGCGCGCCGGCGCAGCTCCATCCCTTGATGCCGGCGCAATAATGCTCCGCCGCCTGGACCAGCACCGGCTGCCTGGAGGCCAGAGCGGTGCCGATCCCGTTGGTGCCGGCGCAGGTCTCGCCCCACTGGCCGCCACAAGCCAGACTGATGTCGCGCGCCGAACTCAGCGTCGCGCGATCTCCTGCCGCCTCCAGCACCACGCCGCTGGCATCGGTGATCAGCATCACCGTGCGGGTTCCGGCCAGCAGGTCCGCCGCCTCCGCCAAGGTCGAGGCGGCCGCCTGGAGCAGGTCACGGTTGTCGCGGCGCAGCGCTTCGATATGGTCGCTGCCGACCACCGGCGCCGCGTCCGCCCGCGCATCGACCAGGAAGCTCTGACAGCGGGTCCAGGACCGGATGACCACGTCGCGCACCGGCAAATTCTCGCGCCTGGTCCCGGAAACGAAATCCTCCCACGCCTTCATCGTCGCCGTTTCACCATCCACCAGCGCCTGGAACGCCGGCCCGGACGACGCGACGGCCAGACGGCCGACGGCGGCCTGTTCGTTGGCCAACATGGTCCCCTCCCTGCTTTCCCGCGTCTTTCGGGCCTCCCTTTTTCAGGAGCGTCCCGATGCGCCGATTGTCCTTGGACAGGGATGTGGAGGCTCTTGGCCAAATCATCCGTATCAAGGATTGTTTGTATAGAAAATTATAAGCCGGGCCGGGGCGGGAGGGGTAGTAGCGGAATACTCTATGGCCATTTTCCCATTTTTGTCGCCGAAGGTGGAAGGGAGGCGGGATCAGGTTCGCCCATACCGTTCCATTCCGCCGCCGCGCGCCGGGCCGGCGGTGGGATCGATGTCATCGGGGATGTCGGCGATGAGGGTATGGGTGGTCAGCACCAGCTTGGCCACCGACACCGCGTTCAACAGGGCGAGCGAGGTCACCCTGACCGGATCGATGATGCCGGCGGCGAACAGGTCGCCGAAGCGGCCGGTGCGGGCGTCGAAGCCCGAGCCGTCGGGAAGCGCCGCGATCCGGGCGGCGACCCCGGCCCCATCCAGGCCGCCATTCTCCGCGATGCAGAGCAGGGGTTGCAGCATCGCCCGCCTCACCAACCGTACCCCGTCGGCCAGGGCGGCGCCCCCGCCTCCCGCCACATCCTCCGCCAGGTGGTCGAGCAGCGGGGCGATGCGGGCCAGCGCGGTGCCGCCGCCGGGCACCACCCCTTCGGCCAGCGCGGCGCGGGCGGCGGCGAGCGAATCCTCCAGCAGTTGGGCGGTGCGCTTCTGCTCCACCGGCGTGGCGCCGCCGACCTCGATCAGGGCGGTACCGTGGGTCAGCTTGGCCAGCCGCTGGGACAGCTTGTCCCGCTCGATGTTGGGCGGCGCCTCCTCCCACTGGCGCTGCACCAGGGCGCGGCGGGCCGCCAGCGCGTCGGCGTCGCCATGCCCGCGCAGGATGCTGGTGCGGCCGGCGGTCACCTCGATGCGGTCGGCGCTCCCCAGATCCTCCGCCGACACGGCGTCGAGGCGCCCGCCGAGATCGCGGGCGATCACCCGCCCGCCGGTCAGGATCGCCATGTCCTCCATCATCGCCTGACGCCAATGGCCGAATTCCGGCGGATTGATCGCCACCACAGTGGCGCGTCCGTCGCGGCGCAACGCCATCAGCGCCGCCACCACCTCAGGCGCCACATTGTCGGCGACGATCAGCAGCGGCCGATGTCCGGCGGCGATGCGGTCGACCAGACGGAGGACCGGTGCCGGATCGGCGATCTTATGGTCGGTCAGCAGGATATAGGGCCGGTCCAGCACCGCCGTCTGGCCGGTCGGCTCGGTCGCCATGTGATGGGAGAGAAAGCCGCGGTCCAGCACCATGCCCTCCAGCACATGCAGCGCCGTCGGCGCGCCCGGCTGGCCATAGTCGATGTCGATCACCCCCTCCGCCCCGACCCGGCGCAGGGCATCCGCCACCAGCCGGCCGAGCGCCGGATCGGTCGCGGCGACGGTCGCCACCTGCTCCAGCCGGGCGTGGCTGTCCAGCGGCCGGGCCATGTGGCGGAGTTGGTCGAGGACGAAGCCGCAGGCGCGCTCCATCCCCTC
The DNA here is from genome assembly GCF_000010725.1 of Azospirillum sp. B510. NCBI lineage: Bacteria > Pseudomonadati > Pseudomonadota > Alphaproteobacteria > Rhodospirillales > Azospirillaceae > Azospirillum > Azospirillum sp. B510. The sequence goes on from NC_013857.1 coordinate 355,789, forward strand.
GATCAGCTCGACCGACCCGTGCCCCGAACCATCGCCATCCGCCAGCACGGCGACGCCATCCTGGATCAGCGCGTCGGCCAGCACGGTCGCGGTGGTGGTGCCGTCGCCGGCCACATCGTTGGTCTGTTTCGACACCTCGCGCACCACCTGGGCGCCCATATTCTCGAAGCGGCAAGGCAGCTCGATCTCCGCCGCGATGCTGACGCCGTCGCGCGAGATCATCGGCGTGCCGATGGGACGGTCGATGATCGCGTTGGTCCCCTTCGGCCCCAGGGTGCCGCGCACCGCCAGCGCCAGCTTGCCCACCCCACGGGCAAGCGCGGCCCGCGCCTCGGCACGGTGCAGCATCATCTTCGGCATGGCGTCCTTCCCTTCCATTCTTGATTTTGCGGATTTGAAAAAGAGGCGGAGCCCGCTGGACCTGATGCGGCCTCCGCCTTCCCGAGGTCACTCGTAGGCCAGCGCGTCGTCCATGTTGCCGAAGAGGACGACCGTGTCCTCGTCGATCATGACCATGCGGCCGTAGTGGGTGGAGGTGGAGATCTCGAAGATGTGCGGGGTCATCTCGCGACCCAGCGCTTCGCCGATCTCGCTCATCCTGAACTCGATCTTGCCCTCGCCATCGATGCGGATCATCGCCGGCAGATAGGTGACGGTGATGCCGGGCTTGCTTTCCATCACCTCGGCGATGCAGCGCGCCTCGACGCTGTCATTCATCGTCACGCCGCATTGATGGGAGATGGTGCCGTCCTGGGTGATGTCCTTCAGCGGCTTGAAAAGCTGCTGCACGGTGGTGACGCTCATGGTTTTCGTCCTCGTCTGGCGGAGATGCGGGAAGATTCACTCGGCCGCGGTGCCGTTGACCTGAGCGGTGACCGCGGCGGCCGGCTGCCCGACCTCGACCGGCGGCAGGGCCGGCAGACCGGCGTCGATGCCGATCTCGCGCCCGATGGCGGCGACGCGGTCGCGCGCCCGCTCGAACGCCTCCCCGAAGCTCGCCACCTTGACCCTGGGCAGCGACCACAGTGGCTGAAGCTGAAGCGCCGCCTTCACCGCCAGCCCACCGTGATGGGCGAACCAGCTTTGCAGCATGGTCCGGTTGTCCTCGCCATGGGCCGGGTCGCGCAGCAGCAGGGCGAACAGCTCCACCGCGTTGGCGAGGTTCCGCTCATAGTCGGCCTCGGCCGCCGAGATGACCGACGGGGTGGAAAAGTCGTTCTGCGCCGCCGCAACCTGCATGACGAAGCCGCTGCGGAACAGCTCGCCGACCAGCGGCTCGAAGACGAGGTTGACGGCGAAAACCTGTTCCAGGAAATCCGTGGCGGCGCGGATATGCTCCACCGCCTCGCGGCAGGGTTGCCAGATCGGGTCGTCCAGCCAATGCGCCTTGCCGGCATCGAGGTCGAAAGTCCCGATATCGCTGCCGACCTCGGCCAGATAGAGCGTCAGATCCTGGGCGAAACGCAGCTTGTAGGAGGCGTTGGTCAAGATGGCGTTGTTGACCATCTGGGTGTAGCCATAGCGCTGCGCCCGCATCAGCGCGGTGCCAAGCCCATATTCGGCATGCTTGAAGGCGCCGACATGGTTCTGGAGCACGGCGACCCAGGCCTTGTCGAAGCGTTGGGGCGCACCGGCGCGCCGCGCGTTCTCCACCACATTCTGAATCATGCCGACGATGGTGGACTGGCGCTGGTAATGGGTGCGCTCCCATTCCTGGTCGGGCGCGCGGAAGCCATGCCAGTCCGCGCATTTCAGCGCGGTCCAGTCCTTGGAATAGGTGGGCGTGCCGTCGCCGAAGGAGATGATCCAGTTCTGGAGCAGGTAGCGCTCCGGATCGGGCTGGACGTCGACGGTCACATCCTCGTAATGGGTGGCCTTGCGGCCCTTCGGCTCGAAATAATTGTAACGGCGGCTGTCGGAGCCCGGAAAGATCTTGGCGCCGGCGGCGGCGGATGCTGTCGCGGTGTCCTGCATGGTCATCGTCGTTCCTCCCGTATTTGCGCAAGCCCGGCTCAGCGGGTGGCGGGGGTGAATTTGTCGAAATAGACGCGCGCGGACTCGACACCGGCCATCTGCAAGACCGGCAGCACCGCGTCGATCATCGGCGGCGGCCCGCAGGAAAAGACGTCCGCCGCCTCCACCTCATCCATGGTGGACAGGTGCCGGCGCAGCACCTCGTGGATGAAGCCGGTCTCGCCGGTCCAGCCGTCGCCCTCCTCGGCATGCGACAGGGCGGGGATGAAGGCGAAGTCCGGCAGGCTGCGGGCGAATTCCTCGAACAGGTCGAGGTGGAACAGGTCCCGGCGGCTGCGGGCGCCGTAGAAGAAGCGCACCGGCCGCGTCTCGCCGCTGGTGGCCTGATCGCGCAGGATCGACAGCAGCGGCGCCATGCCCGACCCGCCGCCGACCAGGATCATCGGCCCGTCCCGCCCCTCGCGGCGGAAGCAGGTGCCGTAGGGACCGCGAACACTCACCCGGTCGCCGACCGACAGGCCGCCGTCCAGCTGGCGGGAAAAGGCGCCGTCCGGGTATTTCTTGATGATGAACTCCAGCCGGTTACCGTCCACCGGCGGGTTGCCCATCGAGAAGGAGCGGGTCAGGCCGATGCCGGGCAACGTGATGTCGACATACTGCCCTGCCCAGAACTTCATCGGCTGGTCGAGGTCCAGCGCGATGGCGACGATGTCATGGGTCAGCGGCCCCACCGCCGCCAGCCGCGCGTTGAAATCCTTCACCGGGATGGAGCGGGACAGCAGATCCTCGTCGTAATTCAGCAGTTCGACCGCCACGTCGCTGTAGGCCAGCGAGCGGCAAAGCAGGATGTGGTTGCTGTCGCGTTCCGGATCGGAGAGCGCGAAGGTGGAGTATTTCAGCATCTCGACATCGCCGTCGATCAGCAGGCATTTGCAGGCGGAGCATTGCCCCTCCTTGCAGCCATGCATCAGCGAGACGCCCTGGCGGAAGGCCGCGTCGAGGATGGTTTCCCCTTCCGCGACCTCCATTTCGATGCCGACCGGTTCCAGCCGCACCGTGTGGACGGCCGGGTTGTTGTGCAGCGCTTGTGCGGTCATGGTCTGTCGATCTCCGCAGGCGATGTCCGCCTGTGATGTCCGCGGCGGATCCCGTTCCCCCTCTCCATCCGGAAAGGGGGGGCGGGCACGAATGAACAGGCGGGGGATCAGACCCGGCGGATCTTGAAGCCCTTGCGGTAGTCCTCGACATGCGCCTGACGCTGTTGCGGCGTCATTTCGCGCAGCGCCAGCAGCGGGCTGCGGATGGTGTGGCCGCGCACATGGTCCAGCGTCCACATGTCCTTCTCCTCGAAGGACAGATGCGGTTGGGCAATCAGCGTCTTCCCGTCGGGCCGGACGAAGCCCATGTCCTGGATGGCGTCGGCGAGGTCCCAGCCGTCATAGACCTCCTCCCACTGGCGCCGGCCGGAGAAGCGGCCCATCGCAGGGGTCGGACGGCCCTGATATTCGGCGGCGAAGGCTTCCTTGTGGGTCCAGCGGTCGACCTCGGAGGCGTAGGTGTAAAGCTCGCCGTCCACCTCGTCGATCTGGAAATCCTCGCGGATGACGCAGGGCACCAGGCTGGACCAGCAGCGGTGCGGATAGACATAGCCGGTATCGGCGAAGGTGATCGGCACGCTGCCGGGCTTGCTGAGCTTGGCGTAATTCTCCCACCAGACGCCGAATTCGTCATACCAGCCCGGATACTTGCTCTCGAACCATTCGAAGTCGCGTTCGGTCATCGCCTCGATGCGCCAGAAATTGGCCCACCAGCCGGCCGAAAAGAACTGGGCGATCTTGTGGACATAGTTCTTCTTGACGATGCTGTCGAAGGCTTCGTGGACATCGTCATGGTGGATCTTGATGCCGTATTTCTCCAGCGGCAGCATGTAGGTGCGGTAATAATCCTCGAAGATCCATCGGTGCCACAGCTCGGCGTAGGATTCCTTGTTCTTGTCGCGGTGCTTGGTGCCATATTCGATGATCGTGCCGATGGCGGCATCGACGATCATATGGTTCTGCCAGAAGGAATAGCGGATGTCGCGTTCCAGCAGCAGATGGTTGTCCGGTTCCTTCAGCACCGACATCAGCATGGAATGGCCGTTGCCGATGTGGCGGGATTCGTCACTCTGCACCGACAGGAAGACGGTGGGCAGGGCGTAATCACCGTTGCGCGCCGCCTCCGATGGCATGGCGACGAACAGCGTGTTGGTGAAGGCGGTCTCGGCGACGACCTGGAGGTAGATGTTCGACGCGGTGATGGCATCGCCGGTCAGGAAGGCCTCACCGAACTGCCGGCCGATGGTGGTAGCGTAGCATTTGCCGAACGCCTTCTCGGTGATGTCGAAGCCGGCCGGATCGATGTAGTTCTCCATGTACCATTTCTTGAGGTTCATCTGGATCGTCGAGTGGCGGAACTCATCGATCATCTGCATGGTGAAGCCGGTGCGCAAATCGTCGCCCGGCGCCAGCTGGCCCAGCGTCGCCATCGACCGCGCCGCCGAGATTTCCGGGAAGGGGATGATCGCCAGGAACAGCTTCATCCACTCGATCCAGCGCGGCTCGACATTGCGGAACATGTCGCCGCGCAACGCCGCGTCGAGCGCGCCGTAGACGCGGTTGTCCTTCTCCTCCTGCATCGGGAAGTAGGAGCGCAGGACCTGCTTCATCGGGTCGCGCGGCGCCTTGGAGATCTTGTAGTCGGTCGGAAAGGCCATCGCTTCCTTGACGTAGGACGGCGTCCAGCCGAGATCGGCGACGCGGCGGGCCGCCTCGGTGATGCCGATGCCTTTCTGGCTGGTGATCTTGTTCAGCGTCAATCCATCCGGCATGTCGTCTCTCCCCATGATTTCGATGTTGGTGATCCGGGCCTGAAGGATCGCGTCGGCCGCATTCGCCGGATGACGGAACATCGGCGGTTTCAAGGGCGGGATCGGCCGGACCGAAAACCGCGCGATGGCGCGGCGATGGAGGTCCGCAGCCTCAGGCCGTGTGCGACCGCCGAACCGGGGCGGCTGCAACGCCCACCCTGTAAAGCAACCGGCGTGCCAGAGCGCCGGAACCTGATGGATGGGAGATTTTAAAGATTATCAGTGTTACATATCGTCTTATTATGGGACGATATGTCGCGCCGGAGTGTCCCAAAATGAGACAGGTGGGACGGCGTCGTCATGCGACATCGCACAAAACCCGCCTTTGTTCTTGTCCAGACCAGCTATCCGCAGCATGGCATGGGCCTTGCTCTGGTCCCAACGACGGCGCCGCATCGGCTGGTCCGATGTGCCGACGCCCAAAGGCTTCGGCCAAGATTTCGGGAGGATTTTCAAACAATGAGGCATGCGATGCACGCGAGGATGTCGCCGCACCGCTGGGTGATGTTGCTGCTCCTTCTGTCCATTCCCTTTTCGCCCTTCACGCGAAAATCCGCGGCGGCGGATGGCGAGACGCTGTTCCGCCAGCAATGCGGAACCTGCCACTCGCTAAAGAAGGACGACGGGCCACGCGCCGGGCCGCCGCTCTATGGCGTCATCGGCCGCAAGGTCGGAACCGCTGAGGGCTTCGATTATTCGGATGCGCTACGCGGCGCAGGCTTCACCTGGGACGCCGGGCATCTCGAACATTGGCTGTCCAACTCCAACCAGTTCGTTCCCGGCAGCTACATGAACTATCGGCAGGACGACGACAGTGTGCGCAAGAACATCGTCCAGTTCCTGGAGACCAACGCCAAACGGTAACACCGGTCCTCATCGACATCGCGGGAAACATCATGGCCAAGATCATTCACATGATGGTGCGCGTCCTCGACGAACAGCGGTCGCTGGACTTCTACGCCAAGGCATTCGGGCTCGAACCGGCCGAGCGGCTGGGATTCGACGGCTTCACGTTGATCTACCTGCGCAACGCCGAAAATGACATGGAACTGGAACTCACCGTCAACCATGACCGCGCGGCCCCCTACAGCCATGGCGACGGCTACGGTCACATGGCGGTGGCGGTGGACGACCTGGACGGCGAACATGCCCGGCTGTCGGCCCTGGGCTTCCCGGTGACCCCGGTGAAGGAGTTCGCCCCCGACGGCACCCTGCTGGCCCGCTTCTTCTTCGTCACTGATCCGGACGGCTACAAGACCGAGGTCCTGCAACGCCACGGCCGCTACCGCTGAGTCCCGACGGCAACAACACTTCACCATGGGAAGGAGACGTCGATCATGCGCGTTCTCGACAAACGGACACGGCTCAACAGGCGGAATTTTCTGAAGACCTCCGCCGCGTCGGTGGCGGCGGCCGGTGCGGTTTCCGGCGGCATGGTGTCGATCGGAGCGACCCCGGCCTGGGCCGAGGGGCTGGCCGCCATCAAGCCCGACGCGGCCAGGACCCTGCTGGTGATGGTGCGCGACCTCTATCCGCATGACCGGCTGGGCGACGCCTATTACGAGGCGGCGCTGGCCTCGATGGACCAGGCGGCGGCCAAGGACGCCACCCTGGCGGGCCAGCTCAATGACGGGGCCGCCGCCCTTGACGCGGCCGCGCGCAAGCTGGGCAACGCGCCCTATGCCGCCATCAAGGCGGAGGCGGATCGCGTCACGGTGCTGAAATCCATCGAGACCACGCCCTTCTTCCGCAAGGTCCGCGGCGACATGGTGGTCGCCCTCTACAACCAGCCGGAGGTGTGGGCGAAGCTCGGCTACGAAGGGGCGTCGGCCGAATATGGCGGCTACATCCATCGCGGCTTCGACGATCTGGACTGGATCAAGGACGCCTGACGGCATGGCCGTACCGAACGCCCACCGAATGCCCGAAAAAATGGGGAGGATCGAGACATGGTTGCGAAATTCGCGATGGATGACGACAGCGTCGTGGTGGTGATCGGATCGGGGGCCGGCGGCGGCACCCTGTCGAACGAACTGGCCCAGAAGGGCATCAAGGTGGTCTGCCTGGAGGCCGGCGGGCGTCACGAGATCCAGGATTTCGTGAATGACGAGTGGAAGAGCTTTTCGCAGATCTCCTGGCTCGACAAGCGTACCACCTCGGGAAGCTGGCGGGTGGCGAAGGATTTTCCCAACCTTCCGGCCTGGATCGTCAAGGCGGTCGGCGGTTCCACCGTCCATTGGGCCGGCGCCTCGCTCCGCTTCCAGGAGCACGAGTTCAAGGCGCGCACCACCTATGGCGCGGTGGAGGGCGCCAACCTGCTCGACTGGCCGGTGACGCTGGCGGAGATGGAGCCCTATTACGACAAGGCCGAGTTCAAGATGGGGACGACCGGCACCAACGGCATCCCGCGCCTGCCCGGCAACAACAATTACAAGGTGCTGGCCGCCGGCGCCAAGAAGCTGGGATACAACGAGTTCCACACCGGCAACATGTCGATCAACAGCAAGCCGCGCGACGGCCGCGGCGCCTGCCAGCAGATCGGCTTCTGTTTCCAGGGCTGCAAATCCGGGGCGAAATGGTCGACCCTCTACACCGAGATCCCCAAGGGCGAGGCCACCGGCAATCTGGAGGTCCGGCCGAACGCCCAGGTGCTGAAGATCGAGCATGACGCGAAGGGCAAGGTCAACGCCGTGCTCTATGCCGACGCCACCGGCGCCATGCACCGGCAGAAGGCCCGCATCGTCGCGGTCGCCGGCAACTCGATCGAAAGTCCGCGCCTGCTGCTGAACTCGGCCTCGACGATGTTTCCGGACGGGCTGGCGAACTCGTCGGGTCAGGTCGGGCGCAACTACATGCGGCACATGACCGGCTCGGTCTATGCGATGTTCGACCGGCCGGTGCATATGTACCGCGGCACCACCATGGCCGGGATCATCCGCGATGAATCCCGCTTCGACCCGCGGCGCGGCTTCGTCGGCGGCTACGAGATGGAGACGCTGTCGCTCGGTGTGCCCTTCATGGCGGCCTTCCTCGACCCCGGCGCCTGGGGCCGCGAGTTCAGTTCGGCACTGGACGCCTACGACCATATGGCCGGCATGTGGCTGGTGGGGGAGGACATGCCGCGCGAGACTAACCGCGTCACCCTGCATGCGACCGAGAAGGACAAGTTCGGCCTGCCCATCCCCAACGTCAATTTCGACGACCACCCCAACGACATCGCCATGCGTACCCACGCCTATGGCCGCGGGTCGGCGGTCTATGATGCGGTGGGGGCGGTGCGGACCATCCACACCCCGCCCTACCCCTCCACCCACAATCTCGGCACCAACCGCATGAGCGCCAACGCCCGCGACGGCGTCGTCAACAAATGGGGCCAGGCGCACGACATCAAGAACCTGTTCGTTTCGGACGGCAGCCAGTTCACCAGCGGGGCGTCGGAGAACCCGACCCTGACCATCGTCGCGCTGGCGATCCGGCAGGCCGATTACATCGCCGGCCAGATGGGCAAGCGCGAGATCTGAGGCGGTCCGTCACAACCGCATCAAGGTCACAACCGCGCGGGGTCACCGCCACACCCGATGGACAGTTCCGGCCCGGCCGTCGCATCCAGCCTCGGCAAGGACCGGACCTCGCGCATGCGGGTACAGGCCAGAAGGGTGGCGAGCGCGCAGGCCGAGACATACCAGGCGGGGGAAATCGGATCGCCGGTGATGCTGATCAGCCAGGTGACGATGAACTGGGCGAAGCCACCGAAGATCGCCACGCCGGCACTGTAGACGATGGACAGGCCGGAGGCGCGGACGCGGGCTGGAAAATTCTCCATCAGCAGAAGCAGGCACGACCCCGCCCCGATCGCGTTGAAGGCGATCAGCAGCCCGGCCACGGCCAGCGCCGCCGGAACGCCGGGACCGTGCGACAGCACCCGGAAGGCGGGATAGGTCAGGCACATGCTGATCAGCGCGCTCCAGGCGACGAAGGGACGGCGGCGGTCGATCCGATCCGACAGCAGTCCGGCCAGCGGCGCCACCAGCACCATCGTCACCCCGGCGACGCAGCCGGTCAGAAAGGCCGTTCGCGACGGCAGTCCGACGATCCGGATCAGATAGGTCGGCATGTAGTAGATGTTGACATAGGTGGAGGCGGTGCCGCCGGCGATCATCAGCACGCCGGCCGCCAACCTGGAGCGATGGTCGGACAGAAGCTCGGCCAGGACGGCCCGGCCGCTGCGGTCGGGCCGCGCCGTTTCCGGCAGCAGGCGGCGCAGATACAGACCGACCGGCAGGATCAGCAACCCAGCCAGGAAGGGAAGGCGCCAGCCCCAGGCTTCCAAGGCCTCGGCCGGCAGATGGGTCGACAGCAGGTAACCGCTGAGCGCGCCCAGCAGCGCCGCCGCCCCCTGGCTCACCATCTGCCAACTGACGCGCAGGCCGCGCCGGGCCGGGGATCCCATCTCCATCAGCACGGTGGTCGCCACGCCGATCTCGCCGCCCGCCGAAAAGCCTTGCAGGACGCGGCCAATGACGATGGCGACGGGCGCCGCCACGCCGATCTGGGCATAGGTCGGACACAAGCCGATCAGCAGTGTTCCCAGCGCCATCAGCGAGATGGTCAGCACCAGCGCCGGTTTGCGTCCGGCCCGGTCGGCATAGGCGCCGATGATGATTCCCCCAAGCGGCCGGACGACGAATCCAACCCCGAAGGTCAGCAGCGCCAGCAGCAGCGGCCCATAGGCCGTCTGGACCGGGAAGAACAGCTTGCCAATGGTCAGCGAGAAGAAGCTGTAGATGGTGAAATCATACAGCTCCACCGCATTGCCGATCGACAACGCGAGAATGCCGGCAGAGGATGGGGGCGGCTCACCCGCGCTGATCGACGATGCCATGAGCATGCTCCTTCCATCCGCCAAAAGGCTCCGCGACGCCGATAAGGATCAGGTTCATTAGATTTTTTAAACAAACAGACACGGAATCCGGGGACGGAAAGCCGAGAGGAACATGTCCGTTTTTCCAGTATGGCGCAAATAAAGACATAAACAATCCCTTGAATCCCCGGATCTCGTTCGGATATTTCCTTATAGCGACTCTTAATACCTAGGGATAGCTTTGAATATTTCCCAAATCCGGTAGCCATTGAGCCCTCGGCGCTCCACGGCGCCAATCGATCATCCCCGCTCGACCCGACCGTCAACGCACTGACAGGGACCATCACGATGACATCCGGAGAGAACCACCAGGATTCCGGGGCTCCAGGGACCACCCGCCGGAGCCTGATCGTCGGCGCGGCCGCCGCAGGCGCCGCCGCCGCCGTCATCGTCACCACCGATGCCGATGCTGCCGAACGCCGCCAGGCCGGCGACACTGGGGCCCACAAAAGCGAAGGGAAACGGACAATGACCAACGGCAAGACCGAAGACGGGTTCGTCACCGCCAAGGACGGCGCCTCGATCTATTACAAGGATTGGGGGCCGCGCGAAGCCCAGACCGTCATGTTCCACCATGGCTGGCCGCTGAGCGCCGATGATTGGGACGCCCAGATGCTGTTCTTCCTCAACCACGGCTACCGTGTCGTCGCCCACGACCGGCGCGGTCATGGCCGCTCGACCCAGACGGCGAGCGGGAACGAGATGAACACCTACGCCGACGACGTGCTGGCCGTCGTCGCCAAGCTGGAATTGAAGAACGTCTTCCATGTCGGGCATTCGACCGGCGGCGGCGAGGTGGCCCGCTATCTCGGCCGCCACGGCACCTCGCGGGCCGGCAAGGCGGCGCTGCTGGGCGCCGTGCCGCCGATCATGCTGAAGACGGCCGCCAACCCTGGCGGCCTGCCGCTGGAGGTGTTCGACGGTTTCCGCGCGGCGCTTGCCGCCAACCGCGCCCAGTTCTTCCGCGACATCCCCTCCGGCCCCTTCTACGGCTTCAACCGCGAGGGCGCCAAGGTTTCGCAGGGCGCCATCGACAATTGGTGGCGGCAGGGCATGATGGGCGGCGCCAAGGCACATTACGATTGCATCAAGGCCTTCTCCGAGACCGACTTCACCGAGGACCTGAAGAAGATCGACATTCCGGTGCTGGTGATGCATGGCGACGACGACCAGATCGTGCCGATCGCCGATTCCGCCCTGCTGTCGTCCAAGCTGCTGCCGAAGGGCAGCCTGAAGATCTACAAGGGCTTCCCGCACGGCATGGCGACCACCCAGGCCGAGACCATCAACGCCGACCTGCTGGCCTTCTTCAAGGCCTGACGCCGGTCCGGTTCCCCCCGCAAGGCGGCATTTGCCGCCGCGGGGGTCAACCTATACGCAGGTATAATGGCGCATCCGGCTCCGGTTGGTGAAATGGACCGTCGCGACAGAGGTGGTTGACGAGACGGGCCGTGGCTGGAGTGTGATGTCGTGCAGAGTGTTCCCACCATCTGTGTCGTCGACGACGACGAAGCCATCCGGGAAAGCCTCGACAATTTCCTGCGCTCCGTCGGCATGCGGGTCCGCACCTTCTCCTCGGCCGAAGAGTTCATCGCCTATGAGGGGGAGACCGCCTGCCTCGTCACCGACCTGAACCTCAAGGGGATGGATGGCTTCAGCCTGCAGATGGTGCTGTTGCAACTGGGACGCCGGCACCCGGTGATCGTGATGACCGCCTTCGCGACGCCGGCCGCCCGCAACCGCTCGCTGGCCCAGGGGGCCTTCGCCTTCGTGACCAAGCCGCTCGATCCGGAAAATCTGCTCCTCCTCATCGAGGATGCCGTCGGAAACCGCCAGGGGGACCGCGAACCATGACCAGTCAAGCTCAGCAAAGCCGCCTTCCCGTCACGGGATACGACCTCGCCGGCTTTGCCGCCGGCAGGCCGGCGGGCTACCGTGGCTACCGTGGCCCGGTGGTCGGACCGCATCGACGGGACGCGGTGGAGAGATCCATGCCGGAAGACAGCATGACGGGGGGCGGCTCCGCCCTGGTCTGCATCATCGACGATGATGCGGAGGTGCGCGGCGCGGTGGAAAGCCTGCTGCGTTCCGCCGATTACCGGGTGCTGGCCTTCGCGTCGCCCGAGGAGTTCCTCGCCAGCGGCGAAGCCGCAGATGCCGCCTGCCTGATGCTGGACGTCTATCTGGACGGCGCTGACGGGTTGGAGGTGCAGCAGACGTTGCGGCAGCGTTCCATCACCGTGCCGGTGGTGCTGATGACCGGCCAGGGCGACATTCCGATGAGCGTGCGGGCCATGAAGGCGGGCGCCGCGGATTTCCTGACCAAGCCCTTCGCGGACGACGAGCTGCTGCAAGCGGTCGGCGAAGCGGTGGCGCTGGACGAACGGCGCCGCTCCGAACGCGGGGAGGACGACGCGGTGCGCGCGCTGTTCGCCAAACTGACCCCGCGCGAACGCGACGTGATGGCGCTGGTCACCGCCGGACTGATGAACAAGCAGGTTGCGGCCAAGCTGGACCTCAGCGAGGTAACGGTGAAGATCCACCGCGGCAACCTGATGCGCAAGATGCGGGCCCAGTCGCTGGCCGACCTCGTGCGGATGGCGGAAATCCTGGGCGTGCGCGAACGCACCGTCACACGCTACGGCACGGCGGGCTGAGCCGCACCGACGGTCGCCGTAACCGGCGCCGGCGCCACCGGCAACGAAAAGGACAAGGTGGCGCCCTGCATGCCAGCCTCGGCATGGTTGTCGGCCCACAGCCGGCCGCCATGCTCCTCCACGATGGTTTTGCAGATCGACAGGCCCAGCCCCATCCCCTCGTCCTTGGTCGAGAAGAAGGGCTCGAAGATCCGCGGCAGCAGCGCGTCGGGAATGCCGGGACCGGTGTCGGCGACGGCAAAGGTCACCGTCGCCGATCCGTCCGCCGCGGCAGCGACGGCGGCGGTGATGGAAATGCGGCGGTCCAGCGACCCGGCCGCCTGCATCGCCTGGATGGCGTTGTAGGCGATGTTGACGATCACCTGCTGGATCTGGGTGCGGTCGCCGACGATGACCGGCAGGTTGGGTGGGATGTCGACGGAGATCCGGGTTTTCTGGCGATAGGCCTCATGTTCCACCAGCGTCACCGCATCGGCGATGCAGTCATGCGGTTTCATCGGCTCGGTCACCAGTTCGCCACGGCGCGCGAAGGAACGCATCTTGCCGACGACCCGCACGGCGTGGCGGGAACTGGCGGTGATGCGGTTCAGGCTGGTCGCCACCTCCGCCAAATCCGGCGGCTCGCGGGAAAGCCAGCGCGCCGCCGCCGCCGCATGGCTGGCGATGGAGACCAGCGGCTGCGACACCTCGTGCGTCAGCGACGCCGCCAACTCCCCCACCAGCGACAGGCGCCCGGCATGGCTGAGATTGGCCTGCGCCGACATCAGCGCCTCCTGCACCCGCTTCAGTTCCGTCACGTCGACGGCGAAGAAATAGAGGCGGCTGTAGGCCTCCGGATCGGCAGGGCCCGGCGGCAGGCTCGCCCGCCACAGGATGGGCACGACGCGGCCATCCTTGGTGTGCAGCACGCGTTCGCCCTGACAGACCGTGTCGCCACGAACCATCGCCCTGAACACCTGCGCATTGCTGGCGGGACTGGCCGGTAGCCGCAGACGCGACTCCCGCAGGAAGCTCTCCTTGTCGGCGAAGCCCATCAGGTCGAGCGTCGAGCGGTTGGCGTCGAGAATATGGTGGAAGCGCCGCACATCGAAGAAGAATTGCGGGTTGTCGTCGAGGAAACGGTCGAAATCCGCCACCCCGCCGGCGATCACCTCGTCGATCGCCCGTTTCACACCCGACCAGTCTTCGCACAGGATCGAGATGGGAGAGATCTCGAACAGGTCGGCATGCCGAAGATCCATCGATCGAAATCCTTCCCCATCGCCCTTCAGGCCACCGGATCATCGCGGTCTCTTGTCCTGGATCATCTATAGGAAATTCTTGGAAAGACGGCAACCTTGTCCGGATTCCTGGACTTGCGCCATTTCCAGTCAATAAACACTCATAGGGTTCGCATCCTTAATACCTAGGGATGGATACGAGTCCGACGGTCGGCGGGCGACAATCAACGCCAGCAGAATTCCCCCACCATGCACTCCCGAGGGAGACCGTCATGACCATTCTCCACATCAACGGCCGCACCCATCAGGTGGCGGTCGAGGACGACACGCCGCTGCTTTGGGTCCTGCGCGACACGCTGGGGCTGACCGGGACCAAATATGGTTGCGGCATCGCGCAATGCGGCGCCTGCACCGTGATGATCGACGGCACCGCCACCCGCTCGTGCCAGGTGCCGGTGGACAGCGTCGGCGGCGCCGACATCCGCACCATCGACGCCATCGAGGAGGATCCCGTCGGCCGCAAGGTGGTCGAGGCCTGGGTGGCGACGCAGGTGCCGCAATGCGGCTATTGCCAGTCCGGACAGGTGATGGCGGCGACCGCCCTCTTGAAGCAGACGCCGCACCCGACCGACGGCGACATCGCCGACGCGATGACCAACCTGTGCCGCTGCGGAACCTACAACCGCGTCGCCGCCGCCATCCGCCAGGCCGCCGGCTGAGAGGAGCGAGACCCATGAACCGCCTGCTCACCGCCCCGTCACCGGCACGCACCCAGTCTCCGAACGGCTACCGGATTCCGCTCGAACTCCAGATCGCGGCACAGTCGGCTGTTCCGCTGATGAAGCCGGACGGCGTCTCCAACCTGTCGCGCCGCGCCTTCCTCGGCTTCGGCACCAGCGCGCTGGTGCTGGGCGCCCTGCTGCCCTCCATGCCGGTCCGGGCACAGACCACCGCAACCGCGGCGGCGGCCATCAAACCGGGCACCCGCGTCCCGGCCTTCCTGGTCATCGGCAAGGACAACGCCGTCACCCTGCTCAGTCCCTTCGTCGAGGGCGGACAGGGCATCAGCACCGGCCTCGCCCAGATCGTCGGCGAGGAGTTGGACGTCGATCCCGGCCGCTTCACCGTCGAATGCGCCCCGCCGGGTGCCGATTACGGTGTGATCAACGGGCTGCGGATGACCGGCGGCAGCTTTTCCACCCGGTCCAGCTATCCGCTGATGCGTCGGCTCGGCGCCACCGCCCGCGACATGATGATCCGCGCGGCGGCCACGAGACTGAAGGTCAAGCCGCGGAGCCTGTCCACCGAGGACGGCTTCGTCATCCATGCCGCCAGCGGCCGCCGCCTGTCCTATGGCGAGCTTGCCCCCGTCGCCCTGGCACTGCCGCCACGCGACGACGTGGCCCTGCGCGACCCGTCCAGCTTCCGCTACATCCGCCAGCCGGTGGCGCGGCTGGATGTGCGGGCCAAATCGACCGGCAAGGCCGTCTACGCCATCGACCAGAAGCTGGAGGGCATGCTCTACGCCGCCGTGCGGCATGCGCCCAACCAGGGCACGACCGTCCAGGCCATCGCCAACCGGGCGGCGGTGGCGGCGATGCCCGGCGTCCATTCCGTCCACACGCTGCCGGGCGCGGTGGCGGTGGCCGCCGACAGCTGGTGGCGCGCCCGCAGGGCGGTTGAGGCGCTGTCGGTGAGCTGGACGGCGCCCGCCTCGTCCGGACTGGACAGCGTGGCCGCCGACTATGGCTCCGACGGGCTGCTGGCGGCGCTGAAATCCTCGACCGAAGCCGGTCTT
This sequence comes from Azospirillum sp. B510, assembly GCF_000010725.1. Lineage (NCBI taxonomy): Bacteria > Pseudomonadati > Pseudomonadota > Alphaproteobacteria > Rhodospirillales > Azospirillaceae > Azospirillum > Azospirillum sp. B510. The sequence goes on from NC_013857.1 coordinate 371,267, forward strand.
CCGGCGGAGACGGCGGGCGATGCCGCCGCCGCCTTCGCCAAGGCCGCCAAGGTGATCGAGGCGGAGTATGACGCCCCCTATCTGATCCATGGACAGTTGGAGCCGCCGTCCTCGATGGCGCGCTTCAACCCGGACGGCACCCTGGAGCTGTGGGCGCCCAACCAGATGCCGGAGCTGTTCCAGTCGGTGGCGGCCCAGGCCGCCGGGCTGCCGCCGGACAAGGTCATCCTGCATTCGCCGATGCTGGGCGGCTTCTTCGGCCGGCATTTCCTCTATGGCAGCGCCAACCCCTTCCTTCAGGCGATCCAACTGGCGAAGGGCACCGGCCGCCCGGTGAAGGTGCTGTGGTCGCGGGAGGAGGAGTTCCGCATGGACGCCGTCCGCCCGCTCAGCTTCACCCGCTTCCGCGCCGCCATCGGCGCCGACGGCCGCCCCACCGCCATCCAGGCGCGCACCGTGGGCGAGGGACCGCTCGGCCGCTGGTTCGGCGCGGTGTTCAAGGATCCGGTCGACAGCTCGGCGGTGGAGGGCGTGACGGAAAAGCCCTACGCCATCCCCAACCGCCGAATGGAGTATGTGAAGTTCCCCCATCCCGTGACCATCGCCTTCTGGCGCTCGGTCGGCCATTCGATGAATGATTTCTTCTATGAGGGCTTCCTGGACGAGATCGCGCTCGCCGGCGGCCAGGATCCCTTCGCCCTGCGGATGGAGCTGCTGAAGGACAAGCCGCGCCACCGCAAGCTTCTGGAGACGGTGGCGGCGATGTCCGGCGGCTGGAAGCGCGGCCCCTACGAGGTGGACGGTGCGCGCCGCGCCCGCGGCGTCTCGATGGCCTCCCCCTTCGGATCGGAAACCGCGACCATCGCCGAAGTGTCGGTCGAGGGCGGCGAGACCAGGGTTCATACCGTCTGGGTCGCCTTCGATCCCGGCAGCATCGTCAATCCGGCCATCGTGAAGTCCCAGGTGGAATCCGCCGTGGCGCTCGGCCTGTCGGCCACCCTGTTCGAGGAGCTGGTCTATAAGGACGGCGTCCGTCAGTCGCATAATTTCGACGACTACCCGATCCTGTCCCGCCGCTCCATGCCCGCCGTGCATGTGGAGATCATCGAGAGCGGCGCCCCGATGGGCGGCGTCGGCGAACCCGGCCTGCCCGGCGTCCCGCCGGCGGTGGTGAACGCGGTCGCCGCACTGACCGGGCAGCGCATCCGCAGCCTGCCGCTGGCAAAGAGCAGGATCGGGGTCTGAGGGGACATCCTCCCGATCCGGTCTCCCCCCGATCCGGCATGCCGCGCGGCATGAATGTCTGGAAAAGTGGTTTCCGTGACATTCACGCCGCCGGCCCCTCGTCCTAAACTTCGGGCATCCGCCATTTTCCGCCGCCTGTCCGCCGACAGGGCGCAAAGGCCGCCACGCCTTGCGCCGCCCGGAATGGCTCCGCACAGGAAACTCCCCATGGCTTTCCCCCATGCTCATTCAAAAGCGCCACTCTATTGGCTGGCGCTCGGGTCCTTCGCCGTCGGGACCGAGAGCTTCATGATCGCGGCGATCCTGCCGGACATCGCCGCCGACCTCTCGGTCAGCGAACAGGCGGCGGGCCAGCTGGTGTCGGTCTTCGCCCTGACCTATGCCGCCAGCTCGCCGGTGCTGACCGCCCTGACCGGTGCCGTCAGCCGCCGCCTGCTGCTGATCGTCACCATGCTGGCCTTCGTCGCCGCCAACATCGTGGCCGCCGTCGCCGGCAGCTATGGCGGGCTGATGGCCGCCCGCGTGCTGCTCGCCATGGCGGCCGGGCTGTTCGTTCCCAACGCCAACGCGCTGGCCGGGGTGCTGGTGCCGCCGTCGGAACGCGGACGCGCCCTGTCGATCGTCACCAGCGGCCTCAGCCTCGCCATCGTCTTCGGCGTGCCGCTGGGCGCCATCGTCGGCGACACGCTGGGCTGGCGCATGACCTTCGTCGGCGTCGCCCTTCTCTCGGTGGTCGCGGTTGCCGGCCTGCTGGTCGGTCTGCCGCGGGCCATCGGCTCCAATGTTCCGGTGGTCGGGCTGGGGGCGCGGCTGGCGGCCTTGCGGAACCCGGCGGTGCGCCGGCCGCTGGCCGTCACCACGCTGTGGGCGATGGGTCCCTTCACCGTCTATCCCTATCTCGCCCCCTATCTCCAGCGGGTGGCCGGGCTGGAAGGGGCGGCGGTCGGCTTCGCCCTGTTCGCCTGGGGGCTGTCGGCCTTCATCGGACTGGCGGTGGGCGGACGGCTGACCGACCGGCTGGGCGGTGCCCGCATCGTGGCGCTGACCCTGCCGCTGATCGTGCTGGCGCTGGCCAGCCTGTCGCTGACGGCGGAGCTGCTGCCGCCCGCCCTGGCGCTGGCTCCCGCCTTCGCCGGCATCATCGCCTGGGGATTCGGCGCCTGGGCCTTCTATCCCGGCCAGCAGGCCCGCCTGATCGGCATCACCGGGCCGCAGCACGCGCCGATCATCCTGTCGGTCAACGCCTCCTTTCATTATTTCGGTTTCTCGGTGGGGGCGGCGCTGGGCTCGCTGGTGCTGAGCCTCGCCAGCGTGCGGGAGCTGGGCTGGATCGGCGCGCTGTGCGTGACCCTGGCCTGCGTTCTGGAATTCGCCCCGGCCCGCGAACGGCGGTTGGCCAGCGCCCCGGCGGAATGAGGCATCGCCACAAAAAGCCATAAGGAAAGGGCCGCCGGATTTTCGTCCGGCGGCCCTTTCCTCGCGTCCCGTCGGACCGCTCCGGTCAGACCGGAATCGGGTTCTCGGCGATGTAGCTGTTGAAGCCCATCACCAGGGCATGCTCGTTCGGGCCGGCATTGTCGCGCATCGGGCGGGCGCTTTCGACGATGGCCTCCTCCGCGTCGGTGGCGAGCGCCGCCATCGTCTGCTCGATGAAGGCGTCCAGCGGCATGGCGCGGGGATCGTCGCCCTTCTTGATCAGGTCGGTGTTGACCCAGGGCGGCGCGATCTCCTGCACGGTGACGCTGCTGTTGCGCAGCATGAAGCGCTGGGACAGCGTGTAGCTGTGCAGGGCCGCCTTGCTGGCCGAATAGACCGCGGTGTTGGCCAGCGGCGTATAGGCGAGCACCGAGGTGTTGTTGATGATCACCGAGCGCGGCTGCGCCTTCAGATGCTCGATCAGCGCCGAGGTCATGCGGATGGGGCCGAGCAGGTTGGTGGTGATGATCGACTGGGCCTGCGCGTCGTCGATGACACCGGACGCGTCGTCGAACGGCATGATGCCGGCGTTGTTGATCAGGACGTTCAACGCCGGGTTCCCGGCGACCAGCCGGTCGGCGGCGGCCTGGATGCTGGCCGGGTCGGCGATGTCCAGCTCGATGGCCCGCATGCCGGGGTTGGCGGCGGTCACCTCGTCCAGCAAGGCCTTGCGCCGGCCGGCGATGATGACCTGATTGCCCAGCTTGTGGAACGCTTCGGCCAACCCGCGGCCGATGCCCGAGGTGGCCCCCGTGATGAAGATGGTGTTGCCGGTGAGTTGCATGGCTTGGATGTCCGTTCTGGTGAAAACCGGGCAAGCGGGAGCGTCCAGGGACTCGAACCGTTCCCCCGTGGTATTCCTGCTTGCGATGATGGAAAAGGCTACCGCATCCGAAGTATCATGGGAGCCATATCTAGGTATTAACCGTGGTGTTGGCCGCAACCTGCAAAAGTAACAGGGACAGGCTTGTCTTTCAGTCCAGCGCCGGAACGCGGTCGCTTTCCATCGACCTGCGGATCACCTGGGGCGGCTGGCCATAGGCGCGCAGGAAGGCGCGGCGCATGCGCTCGCGGTCGGCGAAGCCGGTTTCACGGGCGATGACGTCCATCGAATGGCGGCCCTCCTCCATCATCACCCGCGCCGCCTCCAGCCGCAGATGCTCCACCGCCTTGGCGGGGGTCTGCCCGGTCTCCTGGCGGAACAGACGGCTGAACTGGCGCGGGCTGAGGTTGGCGGCGTCCGCCAGCTCCTCGACCGAAAGCTCGTTTGTCAGATTTTCCTTGGCATGGACCAGCGCCCGCCGCACGCGGTCGGAGCGCGGCTCCAGATCCAGCAGGGCGGAGAATTGCGACTGGCCGCCGGGACGGCGCAGATAGACCACCAGCTTGCGCGCGACCTCCTTGGCGACCCGCGCGCCAAAATCATCCTCGACCAGCGCCATGGCGAGGTCGAGGCCCGCCGTCATCCCGGCCGAGGTCCAGACATTGCCGTCGACGCTGAAGATGCGGTCCTCCTCCACCTTCACCTTGGGATAGAGGCGCTGCAAGGTCCGGGCGTGGTTCCAATGGGTGGTGGCGCGGCGTCCGTCGAGCAGCCCGGCCTCCGCCAGCACATAGGCGCCGGTGCAGATGCCGGCGATCCGGCGCGAGACCCCGGCGGCGTCGCGCAGATAGGCGAGCATTCCAGGGCTGGACGGCTTGACCCGCAAGGATCCGATGGTGATGGTCGTGTCGAAGACGCTGTCGGCGAACGGCCGGGTCTCGACGGAGAAGCCCAGCGAATTGCGCACCGGGCCGCCCTGTTCCGACAGGATCTCGACCCGGTAGGCCTGCCGGCCAAGCACGAGATTCGCCATCTCGAAGGCCGAGAGCGCGGCCATCCCCATCACCTGGAAGTCGTCGAACACCACGAACCCGATGGTGAGCATGCCCCTCTCCGTATCCTCTGCCCCGCCCTGCCCCAAACTCCGGCTTGCGGGACGCCGAGCCACAGCCCTCAGATTAGGCGGCGGCTCCGTTGTCATGAATGTCAAAGACACCACGATTCCGGCCAAAGCCCCGGCACGGAATATCCGTTTTCACCCGCATGGATGGCCGGAAAAGCGTTGGCCCAGGTCCATGCCGAACTCCTTCCACGCCATACTCCTGGCCGAAGTGCCGTGTTGCCACACACCCGGCCGGGAGTTCACTCTGCGGAGCAAGGATCGAGACCGTTCCCGGTCCGCCCCCAGTCACGGAGAGACGCCGCCATGACCATTCCCCCCAGCGATCAGGTCCAACTCGTCGCCTATCTCGTCGCCAAGCCCGGCCAGGAACAGGCCCTGACCGACGCGATCACCGGCATCGTCCCGGCAGTGCTGACGGAACCGGGCTGCCTCGCCTATTCCGCCCATGTCAGCCGTGAACATCCCGGCACCATCGTGATGTACGAGGTCTGGCAGGATCAGGCCGCCCTCGATGCCCATGCCAAGGGAGCGTCCTTCACCGGCCTCGCCGCGCAGTTCGACACGCTGCTGGGCGAACCGCTGCGGATCGACCTGCTGCGCCGCATCGCCTGACCGGCACTGCGACGCCACGGCGGTCAATTCCCGCCGCTATCAGGCCCCACCGCTGTCAAGGCCCCACCGCTGTCAGGCTTGCCCAAGCTCGCGCGTGCCGCCGCCAGGATCTCCTCCGACAGGGCGGGGTCATCGACGGCACGCGCAAGGATGAGCGCGCCGACCATGCCCGAGAATGTGGCGAGCGCGGCCTTGCGCTTCGCCTCGGCCGACCGGCCCGGCACCAGCCGGCTCAGACTGTCGAGGAAAGGACGCAGCCCGCGGGTGAAGGCGCCGCGCGCGGCACCGCCCTGTCTGGCCACATCGGTTCCCAGCGCCGCGACGGGACAGCCGGCGGCGCTGTGGTCGCGGTGGCGCGGCGACAGATAGCTGTCAAGCATCGCCGGCAGCGCATCCTCGCCGGCCGTTTCCGCCGCTTGGCTCCAGCGCGCCGACATCGTTTCCATGGCATGGGCACAGGCCTCGGCGGCCAGATCCTCCTTGGAGGCGAACTGGCCGTAGAAGCCGCCATGGGTCAGTCCGGCCTCCTTCATCAGGTCGGCGACGCCGATGCCGTTGAAACCGCGTTCACGGAACAGGGCGCTCGCCACCTCGACGACCCGGCGTCGGTTCTCCGCCGCCTGCTCCTTGCTCACCCGCATGATGCACCTTCCGTAACCGATCCGGGCCGGGATCGCTCTGATCGCCTCTGGCTCCCGGACGCCAAATTATATGACGATCATCATTGAATGCGCAATGATGGTGATCGTAATATAACCCCCGCTCCCGAGAGCGGCCGCGCCAAGGGCGATTCCGGCGGGGCGATTCCGGCGGGGCGACGGCCATCGCCATCGGAGGGGTGTGAAGGCGGGGTGCCGACTCCCCCGGAACGGCGTCCAAAAGACGCGCGCATCCTTCTATATCGCCCGCCCGCCAAACCGTAGCGTGTGGTCATCCAGCCGGCCCTGACAGTCGCACGGCCGGCACCCGAAGGAGAAACCGACCATGATGCTCAATTGGAACGAATATCGTCAGCAGGTGCTCACAGGCGTCGGCGAGATCGCCAAGCTCAGCCCCGACACCGTGCGTGGCTATGCCGGGCTCAGCGCCGCCGGCCAGAAGAAGGATCTGCTGGGCGCCAAGACCCGCGAACTGATCGCGCTGGCGGTCGCCGTCTCCATCCGCTGCGACGGCTGCATCGCCGTCCATACCGAGGCGGCGATCAAGAGCGGCGCCACCCAGGATGAGATCGCCGAGGCGCTGGGCGTCGCCATCGCATTGAACGCCGGTGCGGCCCTGGTCTATTCCACCCGCGTGATGGACGCCTACGCCGCGCATGGCTGAACCGGCGGCGGCGGCGGGCCATAGCACCGCCGCCGCTTTTCCGTCCGTCACTGCCCATGGCCGCAACCGTCGGGATCAGCCGGTTGGTGACGCGATGACGTCACCGTCATGCCCGTCGATCCGGTTCCTGTGCCGCCACAGACGGGGCGCCTCCCCGGCGATGCGGCGGAAGATGCGTGAGAAGTGCGACTGGTCGGAGAAACCGCAATCCAGCGCGATCTGCGACAGCGGCGTGTTCGTCGTTTCCAGCAATTCCTTCGCCCGTTCCACCCGCCTGCGTACGATGTAGGCGTGCGGCGGGCATCCGAAGCTGTCCTTGAATGCCTGACAGAAATAGCCGCGGCTGAGCTTCGCCACCGCCGCCAGATCCTGGTTCCGGATGGAACCGGCGAGATGGGCGTCGACATAGGCCGACACCCGCTTCACCTGCCACGCGGCAAGCCCGATCCTTGCCGGCGTGACCTTGCCGCCGCCCTCGTCGGATGCCTGATCGACCCCACTCCGGTCGCCATCGGCCCGTTGCAGCCGGGCCAGGGCCAGCGACAGGCAATCCTCCACCGACCGCCGGTCCGGCGCCAGCATGTCGCTCGCCACCCGCAGCAGCCAGTCGGCCGCCGCCTCAAGCCGGTCGCCCCCCTCCGGCCCCCGCCCGACGAAGGCCGGGAACGGCGGCACCGGGAGAGGAGGCGATACCTCCGAAGCCGCCCAGTCCATAACCCGATCTCCTGCTCAAGCCAATCCTGACGGCGACAGTGCCGAAGGCCGGGACAGGCCGAAACCCATACTCAGGTATCGGTCGCCAGAGGACAGATCGCCAGGGAAGCGATCGCCTTGCGGATGGGCGCGTCACCCGGAACGCCCGTCCGGTTCAGCCGCTGCGCCATGGCGTCCAGAAACAGCCGCACCCGCGTCGGCAACTGGCGTTGGGAGGGGAAGAGCGCGCAGACCGGCGCCGGATCGCCATGCCAGTCCGGCAACACCCGCATCAGGCGACCGGCGGCAAGATCGTCCTGCACGTCGATCCACGACTTCAAGATCAGGCCGCAACCGGCCAATGCCCAGTCCTGGGCAACATCGCCATTGTCGCTCCGCAGCCTGGAGGCGGTGTCGACCTCGACCATGCCACCAGGGCCAAGCAGGCGCCAGCGACCGCCGGCCCCGCGATACTGGATGCAGTCGTGACGTTCCAGATCCCGCGGCGCGACGGGGTGCCCGCGGCGCTCGAGATAGGCGGGGGCGCCGACCACGACACGGTGATTGTCGGCCAACCGCCGCATCACCAGCGTCGAATCCCGTGGCACGCCGATCCGGACGACCACGTCCATCCCCTCGTCGATCAGGTCGACCATGCGGTCGGTCAGGCACAGATCGACCGAGATACCGGGATAAGCCTCGACAAGCGCGCGGCAGACGGGCCCGACATGGATCCGTCCCAGGGCCGCCGGCGCCCCGACCCGCAACACGCCCCGAGGTTCGACACGTCCATGGCTCAGCGCCTCCTCGGCTTCGGCGATCTCGGCAAGGATGCGTTGGGCATGCGCATGGAGCCGCCGTCCCTCTTCCGTCAAGGCGAGACGGCGGGTGCTGCGGGCGACCAGCCGGGTATCGGTCCGCCGCTCGAGCGATGCAAGCCGCTTGCTGACGACACTGAGCGCCAGATTCATCTCCCGCCCGGCCGCGGACAGGCTGCCTGCGGCGACGATGCGCACAAAGGTGCGAAGCTCGTCGATGTCATCCAGCATACCGGCCACATTCTTTCCATTTGGTGGAGAGTCTATCGATCATACCAAGGATACTGCGCGATTTATGAAAGGAATAGGGTTGTCTCCGTTAAGGATGGCGGCACCGACAGGCCCGCCCTCCCGATCCCTCGACAAAGGAAAGTCATCATGTCCGAAGCCTTGAAGACCAAGCGCATGCTCGTGATCGGCGGCAGTTCCGGCATCGGTCTGGCGACCGCGATGGCCGCCGCCGGGGCCGGCGCCTCCGTCACCATCGCGTCACGGTCACGGGACAAGCTGGATGCGGCGCTGGGCCGGATCGGCGGTGATGCCCGTGCCATCCCGCTCGACACCCGCGACCCGGATATGGTCGAACGCGTCTTCGCCGAAGAGCCGGCCTGGGACCATGTCGTCATCTCGGCGGCGCAGACGCCGGGCGGCCCGGTCCGGGGCCTGTCCATCGCCGACGCCCGGATCGCGATGGAAAGCAAGTTCTGGGGCGCCTATCACGTCGCCCGCTCCGCCAAGATCAACCAGACGGGTTCGCTGACCCTCGTGTCGGGCTTCCTCAGCGTCCGGCCCTCCGCCACCTCGGTGCTGCAAGGGGCGATCAACGCGGCGCTGGAGGCGCTGGCGCGCGGCCTGGCCCTCGAACTCGCTCCCATCCGGGTCAACGCGGTGTCGCCCGGCCTGATCGAGACACCGCTCTGGTCCGGCCTTCCCGAGGACAAGCGCGAGGCCATGTTCGCCGGAGCGGCCCAACGCCTGCCCGCCCGCCGGGTCGGCCAGCCCGAGGATATCGCCAACGCCGTGCTGTTCCTGGCCACCACGCCCTTCGCGACCGGATCGACCGTCCGCGTGGATGGCGGCGGCGCCATCGCGTGAGCCGGTCCGCGTCATCGCCAGCGACCTGCCGAGGATCGGGGATGATCAAAGCCGGCCCTTGAGCGGAACCCAGAGCCGAACGACGCCGCTTGGCCGGTCGGCGCGTCAGTCCTCCCCGGCCAACGCGCCGACCGGCACCGGCCGAACCGGCGCCTGCGCCCGCAGACGCCCGGCCGCACCGGCGTCCGCCAGCCCGCCGGCGGCGGCGGCGAGGTCGGCCGCCGCAAGCTGGCAATAGCGGCCCTGGCAACGCCCCATCCCGGCGCGCCCCAGCGACTTCACCCGATTGGCCTCCGCCCCGCCATAGACCGCCGTTTCGCGCACCGCCCCGGCGGTGATCCCCTCGCAGCGGCACAGGATGGTGTCGTCGGGCAGGGCCCGCACCTGCTGCGTAGGCCAGGGAAAGGCCCGCGCGATGCCGCGCGCGAAGCGCTCCAGCCGATCGAGCCGTTTCAGATCGGGCGCGCTGTCCGGCGCCGGCAACCCCAGATCGGACAGGCAGGCCGCGGCGGCGAGCCGTCCGGCGACCTCCGCCCCATCGGCCCCCAGCAGGCGCAGGCCGTCGCCGGCCAGATAGACGCCGTTTCCGGCCCGGCCCATGCGGTCGGCGCAGGGCAACCACTGCGCCCAGGTCGGGTCATAGGCGAAGCGGCAGCCGGCGAGATCGGCAAGCTGGGTTTCCGCCCGCAGATGCCAGCCCAGCCCGACCACATCGCACGGGGTCCGCCGCGCCCGTCCACCGGCATCCGTCCAGCGGAGCGCGGTCACCCCGGTGTCCGACGCCTCGATCCTCTCCAGCTTGACCCCGGCATGGTAGAGCCGCCCCAGCCGCGCCCGCATCGCCAGCCCTTGCAGGGCGAAGCCCGGCCGGACGGCGAGGTCGGGGAAGGCGGCGATCTGCCCACCAAGTCCGGCGGTGTCGAGAACCGCCGCGACCCCCGCTCCCGCCTTGAGCAGTTGGGTCGCCAGCAAGGTCAGCAGCGGTCCCGATCCGGCAAGCGCGATCCGCCGTCCCATCGCGCCCCCCTGGGCCTTGAGCGCGATCTGCATCGCGCCCAGGCCGTAGACGCCGGGTGCCTGCCAGCCCGGCACCGGGGCCAGACGGTCGGTCGCCCCGGTCGCCAGGATCAGCCGGTCATAGGCGATCCGCCGGGACCCGGCATCGCCAAGCGCATGCAGCACGCCATCGGCCAGGGCGACGACCGAATGGCGCGGCAGATGGGTGACGCGGCCTGCCGCGACCAGCCCGTCGAACAACCCGTGCAGCGCCACCGCCTTGCCCGCCTGCGACCCGTAGAGCAGCCCCGGCGGCCGGGTGAAGCCGTCGGGCGGGCGGCGGTAGATCTGCCCGCCGGCCCGCGCGCCCTCGTCGATCACCGTCGGGCGCCGCCCGGCCGCCACCAGCGTCTCCGCCGCGCGGATGCCGGCCGGACCGGCCCCGACGATCACGACGCGCGCCCCGCCAACCTCGGTCATGGCCAATCCTCCCGATCGCCGGTCAGCAGCCGCATGCCTTCGGCCACCGGGGTGGTGCAGGCGCGGATGCGGGCGCCCTGTTCCTGCCATACCCAGCAATCCTGACAGGCTCCCATCAGGCAGAAGCCGGCGCGCCGCTCCGGCCCGAATTCCGCCTGACGCAGCGCCGGACCATTGGTCAGGATCGCCGTCAGCACCGTATCGCCCGACAGCGCCACACGCTCCACCCCATCCAGCAGGAAACGGACCGGGGGCCGTCCCGTCTCGGCCAGCCGGACCAGCCGGCCGCCGGCCGATGAGTCACCGCTCATTCCGCCGCCTCCCGAACAGCGGCCGGCGGGCGTGGCATCTCGGGGAAGCGGGCATGGACCTCGGCCAGCGCCGCCTTCACCCCCTCGGCCCCGGCGCGGCCGGCCATGCGGCTGAAGATCTCCGTCTTGGCGAAGAAGCGCCAATGGATCGGCAGGCCGGCGAGGATCCGCGTCAACGCCTCATAGGCGTCCGGCGTCCATTGCCGCTCATAGCCCTCGCGCTCGGGACCGTAATGGAAATGTCCGGTTGGTGCCGGCCGGGTGGCGCGGAGCCGGTCCGTCGCCGCCATGTCCAGCGCGCCGTCGCGGATGACGACGCCATACTCCCGCTCCGCCGCCTCGGCGGAGACATAGCCGCGCGCCACGTCCTGGGCCACGCGCCACGCCTCGCGCGTAAACGGATCGCCCCGTCCGCCGCCGCCGGCCGAACGGATGTCCAGCACGTCACCCGGTTGCAGCACCGCGGTGTCGATGTTGCCCAGCCGCTTTTCGCCCGGCGTGCCGGGATTGACCACCATGTCGGACAGCCCCGCCGCCCGGCCGCCCAGCACGCCCCAGGGGCGGAAGAAGCCGCGGTCGCGGTTGCGCGCCGTGATGCGGGTGTCGGGGGCGAAGACGCGGAAGGCCATGTGGGTGGCGAGCCCGCCGCGCCAGCGCCCGGCCCCGCCGCTGTCCCGCGCCAGACCATAGCGGACGAACTCCACCGGGGTTTCCATCTCGGTGATCTCGATCGGCGTGTTCCGGAGGTAGGCGGCGTCGGCTCCCGATCCGTTGGTGCCGTCGCGGTGGGGCATGCCGCCACCGCCGCCGACCACCGGGTTGACGGCGGCGATGATCCGGCCGCCCGTCCGTTCGTCGGTGGTCATCACGTTGACGATGCAGTTGTTGCCGGCCGGGGCCGCCGGAAGCCGCTCCGGCACCGCCTGGGAAAAGGCGCCGAAGATCACCGAACGCAACCGCGCGCAGGTCAGCGACCGCATCCCCACCGCCGCCGGAAACACCGGATTCAGCACGGTCCCCTCGGGCGTGATACAGGTGAAGGGCCGGGTCAGGCCGGTGTTGAGCAGGATCTTCGGGTTGAGGGTGTAGAGGACGTAATAGACCCCGACCAGAAGGATGGTATGGCGGGGATCGCCGCCCGACGGCACGTTGAGCGAGGAGGCGAGTTGTGGGTCCGACCCGGTGAAGTCGAGGATCGCCTCGTCGCCCCGGATCGTCAGGGTCAGCTTCAGGCGGCAGGGGTTGGCGGTGACCGAATCCTCGTCGGCGTAGTCGGCGAACTCCCAGCGCCCGTCGGGCATCGCCCGCAGGATGTCGCGCGCCTGCGCCTCGGCATGGTCGAGCAGCGCCTCGACGCCGTCAAGGAAGGTGGTCTTGCCGAACTTCCCGACCATGGCGAGGATCTTGCGCTCGCCGGTGTTCAGCGCGCCGACCAGCGCCTTGATGTCGCCGATGTTCAGGTCGGGCTTGCGGACGTTGGCGGTCATGATCCGCAGGATCTGCTCGTCGAACACCCCCTCGCGGACCAGCTTCATCGGCGGGAAGCGGATGCCCTCCTGATGGATTTCGGTCAGCGCCCGCGACAGCGAGGCCGGGACCGCCCCCCCCATGTCGGTGTTGTGGATGTGCCCGCCGGTCCAGGCGATGATCTCGCCTTCGAAGAAGACCGGCTTCCACAGATGGGTGTCGGGGGCGTGGGTGGCGACGAAGCCGGAATAGGGATCGTTGGTGAAGGCGACGTCGCCGGGCCGGTAATCCTCGATCATGGCGATGGCCCGGCCATAGGTCAGGCCTGGATACCAGGTCGCCCCCAGCTCCATCGGCACGCCGAAGGTCTCGCCCCGGCGGTTCAGCAGCATGACGGTGAAATCCTCCGTCTCCTTGACGAAGGCGGAATGGGCGGTGCGCTGAAGCGTGTGGGCCATGTTCTCGGCCGCCGAGCGCGCGTGGTTCGCCAGGACCTGAAGCTTCATACGGTCGAACTTCATCCGGTCGAACACTGGGCTATCGGACATGGCGATCACTCCGCGAAGGTCAGGTGGAGGTTGAGGTGCGCATCGACACGCGCATCGGTTCCGGCCGGAATGGCGAAGGTGGTGTCCTCCTGGGCGACGATGGCCGGACCCTGAAAACGGTCGCCGGCGGCCAGGTCGGCGCGACGGTACAGCCCGACCTGGGTCACGGCGCCGCCGGTGAAGACCGGTACGCTCCGCTCCGCCAACGCGGCGCGCGGCATATCCTCCACCACGGGGAAACGCAGCACCGGGCCGGTGCCGATGGCCGACAGGCGCAGGTTGACGATCTCGATCCGACCATCGGGGTCGTCGAAATGGTAAAGTCGCGCATGCGCCGCATGGAAGGCGGCGGCGATGGCGCCAGGATCGTCACCTTCCAGCCAGGAGGAGGCCAACGGCGTCTCGATCTCGTAGCTTTGCCCGGCATAGCGCATGTCGGCGACGATTCTCAGCTCGACCGCGCCGGCATGCCCCTGAGCGGCGAGCCAGTCCCGCCCTTCCCCACCCATCGCGGCGAACGCCTCGCGCAGAACCGGCATCAGTTCGGCGGACAGCTCGGCGAACAGGGTGCGGACGAAATCGCCGCGCAGGTCGGCGACCAGCCCGCCCAGCGCCGAGACGACACCCGGCCAGCGCGGCGCCACCACGTGCGGCATCCCCAGCTCGCGCGCCAGGAACACGCCCAGCATCGGCCCGCCGCCGCCGAAGGGCATCAGCGCGAAGTCGCGGACATCGACGCCGGCCCGCGCCGCCATCTTCTCGACCTCGGCGAACATCTCCGAGACCGCGACGTCGAGAATGGCCTGGGCGGTGGCCTCCGGCGAACGGCCCAGCCGCTCGGCCAGCCGCCCCACCGCGGCGCGCGCCAGCCCGACATCCATCCGCAACTGGCCATAGGCCATCTGGCTATGGCCGAGCCAGCCGCACACCACCATCGCGTCGGTCACCGTCGCCCGTTCGCCGCCACGGCCGTAGCAGGCCGGACCCGGCGTCGATCCGGCGGATTCGGGGCCGACGCGGAGCACCCCCCGCCCATCGACGCTGGCGATCGACCCGCCGCCGATGCCGATGGAACTGACCGACACCGACGGGATGTGCAGCGGAAACTCGCCGATCATCTCGCCGACGCCGAACCGGGCCCGTCCGTCGATGATCAGGGCGAAATCGGCCGAGGTCCCGCCGATGTCGAGCGTCAGGATGCGCGGCTCCCCCGCCTGCCGGGCCAGCCACGCCGCCCCGTTCACACCCGACGCCGCACCCGACAGCAGCATGTGGACACAGGCCCGCTTGCCCTCCGCCGCGTTCATCACGCCGCCGTTGGACTTGGTCAGCAGCGGGCGGGCGGGCACGCCGCGCCCGGCCAGCCTCTCCTCCAGCGCCGACAGATAGCCGGAAATCCGCGGATGGACATAGGCGTTGAGGATCGCGGTCGTCGTCCGCTCATACTCGCGGATCACCGGCCAGACCTCGGCGGAGGTGAAGACGAACAGCTCGGGCGCCAGCCGCGCCACCTCCTCCTTCACCGCGGTCTCGTGGGCGTCGTCGCGCCAGGAATGCAGGAAGGAAACCACCACGCCCAAAGCGCCCTTGGCCCTGAGAACGGCCACCGCCTCGGCGACGGCGGCCATGTCGGGGGCCTGCCGCTCCGCGCCGTCGGCCCGCAGGCGGGCGGGAATGCCGAAGACCATGTCGCGGGCGACCAGCTGGTCGGGACGCGAGCAGAACAGCGAATAAGTGTCGGGCATGCGCAGCCGGGCGAGTTCGATCACATCCTCGAACCCGGCGTTGGTCAGCAGCGCCAGCGGCGCGCCCTTGCGCTGGATAACCGTGTTCATGCCGACCGTGGTACCATGCACGAAACGGCTGACGGCGCGCGGGTCCAGCCCCTCGCGCTCGGCCAGCAGGGTCAGACCGGTCATCAGTTCGGCGCCGGGATCCTCCGGCGTGGTCAGCACCTTCAGCGACGCCACCCGGCCCGACCGGGTTTCCAGCGCGCAGAAATCGATGAAGGTTCCACCGATATCGACGCCGATCTTCCAATCGGCTCCTGGAACCGCCGCGCCGCGATCAATACCCCCGTCCATCTCCGCTCCCTTCCGCAAATCGGCTTGCGTCTGATCCGGACGGAAGGCTGACAGGCGGCGGGCCGGGGGTCTAAGACCCAATGGAAGCGAACACATAAGCCGGACTTATGCATCCGCCCCATAGCCCGGCCTTATGGGCTTCCGCGCAACCCGTCTTTGACCGGCCGGCACGGCATCGGCAGCCTTGGCGGCAGGGCGGAGCCGCATCCGCCCGGATGGGCCCGGATGTGGGAGAGGTCGATGAGGATTATCGTGCTGGGCGGCGGGTTGATGGGATCGGCCGCCGCCTTCTTCCTGGCCCGGCGCGGCTTGGGCGTCACGCTGCTGGAGCGCAACCGCGTCGGTTCCGGCGCCACGGTCGCCTCCTTCGGCAACATCCGCCGCACCGGACGCTATCTGCCGCAACTGCCGCTCGCCCATCGCTCCCGCGCGCTGTGGGGCGAGGCGGAGCGGATGCTGGGCCGGGATGTGGAATTCCGCGCCGCCGGCCATCTGCGGCTGGTGTTCGACGAGGATGGTCTGACCGACATGCGCCGTTACATCGGCGACGCGCGGCCCTGGGGCTTGGAGCTCGACGAACTGACGCCGGCTGAGATCCGTCGCCGTTTCCCCGGTCTGGGACCGGGCGCCATCGCCGCCTCCTTCTCGCCCCAGGATGGCAGCGGCAACCCGCGCCTGATCGCGCCGGCCTTCGCCGACGCCGCCCGCCGGCTGGGCGCCGACATCATCGAGGAGTGCGGGGCGGTGGCGGTGGCGGCGACCGTCTTTGGATTCGAGGCCGTCACCCGACACGGCCGTTTCACGGCGGATTGCCTGCTGAACGCGGCCGGCGCCTGGGGCGCCCGCGTCGCCGCCGGCTTCGGGGAAACCGTTCCGATGACCGCATACGGTCCGCAGATGGGCGTCACCGAACCCCTGCCCCACCGGATTTCTCCGGTCGTCGGCATGTGGTCGCGGGCGGGCGGCGACGGCTATCTGCGTCAGGTGGAGCGTGGCAACATCGTCTTCGGCGGTGCGGCGGAACGGGTGCCGGTGGCGCTCGATCCCGGCCACGCCAAGGCCGACCCGGCGCGGCTGCCCGGACAGCTGCGGGCCCTGCTCCGCCTGCTGCCGGCGCTCGCCGACGTCACGGTGATCCGCACCTGGTCTGGCTGCGAAGGCTATGTCGCCGACAAGCTGCCGGTGATGGGAGCGTCGGCGGCGGTGCCGGGCCTGTACCACGCCTTCGGCTTCAGCGGCCACGGCTTCCAGCTCGGCCCCGGCGTCGGTGATGTGATGGCGGAACTGATCGCCACCGGCCGCACCGACACGCCGTTGCAGGATTTCCGCATCGACCGCTTCCCGGCCGCCGGCGGGGCCTGACCATGCGCGCCCCGCGCGCCCCCCCGCCCCAACCGTCAGCGCGTGGCCCGCAAAGCCTCCAACCGGCCGGTGAAGCGGTCGGCCAGCGGAACCACCAGGGCCGAGGCGGCGATCACGCAGGCTCCCGCCAGGCTGAGCGGGGAGGGCAGCAGCCCGAAGATCGCCGCGTCGAGGATCAGCGCCCACAGCATGGCGGTGTAGTCGAAGGGCGCCTGGGTGGAGACCGACGCGCGGGCCATCGCCTCGGTCATGGTGATGTGCGCCAGCCCGCCGGTCATGCCGGCCCCGACGAGCCAGACCAGCGACAACCCGCCCGGCGTGACCCAACCGAACGGCGCGCTCGCCAGACCGCCGAGCGCGCACAGGAGGGCGAAGTAGAAGGCGATGGTTCCCGGCGCCTCGGTCGCGGTCAGCGCCTTGATCTCGACCCGCCCCGCCGCGGTCGCGACGGCCATGGCCAGCCCGGCCGCCACCCCGATGATGGTGTCGTGATCCAGGGCCGGCCCTTCGAAGGCGGGGGCGAGCATCAGGACCACCCCGGCGAAGCCGGTCAGCGCGGCACCGATGGCCACGGCGCCCGGCCGCTCCCGCAGGAACAGCATGGCGGCCGGCACCGCGAGCAGCGGGGCCAGGAACCCCAGAGCGGTCGCCAGCGCCAACGGCAGATAGGCCAGTGAAATGAAGGACAGCACCATCGCGGCACCGCCATACAGATTGCGCTTCAGATGCCCGACCGGCTGGCGAGTCCTCAAGGCGGACGGGAACTGCCGGCGCCACATCAGATAGGCGATGATCGGCGGCAGCGCGAAGGCGCTGCGGTAGAAGACGATCTGGCCGACCGGCGCCTCGGCGGAGGCCAGCCGGACGAACAGCGACATCACCACGAACAGCCCGGCGGAGATCACCCGAAGCATCACGCCGCTGCGGCTTCGGGACTGGACCGGAGTGGAGGAAACTCCGGAAGACGGCTTGGAAGACACTTTGCAAGACACCTTGCGCTGGGGGCCGGCGCAGGTTTCCGGCATCTGTCCCGGCATGATCGGCACATCCTTATCCGTGGGGCCGCTGGCGGCTCAACCCAGGGCCTGGGTGGCGAGCGCATAGGTGACGGGGCGGTCGGGCGCCCGCGTCGCCGGATCGATCGGGGGGGCGCCCAGCGACATGGTCAGGACCGTGTCGCGAACCCGCAGGCCCGACCGGGCGAGGAACAGGGGGAAGATCCCCTCGTCCAGATGGGTGTCGAGACGCAGGAAACGGCCGTCATGCTCGTCCACATGCGGCCGCAGCACGGCCACCGCGTCCTCGTCCAGCCCGGCGACCAGGGGGCCGACGACATGGCCGCGGCCGAAGGGCCGGCACAGGGCGAAGGCCACCAGCGCGCCGTCACGCTCCAGGCCATAACCGACCGACTGCTCGAACAGCCGCGCGATCAATCCGGCCCGCGAGGTTCCGAAGGCACGGGCGTCCAGCGCCGTCACCGCCTCCAGGTCCCCGGCCGTCAGGCGGCGCACCGGCTCCGCCGTCGGCGGTTCGTCGCCGCGACGCGCCTCGCCCTGGCACTGGAACACGGTCCGGTGGCCGACGAAGCCCAACGAACGGTAGAGCGCCAGCGCGGCGCGGGTGGCGTTCAGCCGATAGCCCCGTCCCGCCGACGCCGACAGCACCCGCTTCATCAACCATTCGCCGACCCCGAGCGCCTGCAACCGGGGCGAGGTGATGACCATGCCGATGGTCGCGAAATCGTCGCCATGGGGAAACCACATCGCCGAGCCCAGGACGCGGTCGATCTCGTCGAGGGCGACGACGCCGTGCCCCACCTCGCGGACGAACTGCCAATCCTCGGCACGATGGGGCCAGCCGACAGAAATCGACAACGCATGCAGGCGCTCCAGATCGATGTCGGCGATGTCGGCGACCCGCGTGTCGAAGGCGTCGACCGTCAGGGACGACGGCAACGCACTGTCCTCAGCCCGATCCTCCAGTCCACCGTCGCTCACCGCTCCCTCCTCCTCGGCGTTTCCACCGTGCGGGCAATTCTCCGACAGGCCCGAGGCATCGACCGCCCTGCGAGACTACCGGCGCCCCGGCCGCACAAAGCACCGCAAAGCGACGGGTCGGCACAACAATCATCCAAATCGCCCATGCATTCAGCATGGAATCAGGCGGACGCCGGCTAACATCGTGAGGGTGGCCGCCGCCAGGGCCACGGCCCTCCGCCACGCGCCAGCAAAACCGAAGCGATCCTCCACGCACCCCGTGCGCCGCACAAGAACCCCGTGCGCCACAAAAGAACGCCACAGAAGGACAAGGTGAGGCCGTCATGACCGTGATCGACATCCTGAAGGATCTGATCGCCGTTCCCTCCGTGGTCGGAACCCCCAACACCGCCATCGTCGATGCGATCCGCGGCGTGCTGGAGGCCGCCGGGGTGCGCGTCCGGGTCCTGCCGGGACCGGAGGGCGACCGCTTCAACCTGTTCGCCACCATCGGCCCGGCGATGGTTCCGGGCTATGTCCTGTCCGGCCACATGGACGTGGTTCCCGCCACCGAACCCGAATGGACCAGCGACCCGTTCCACCTGCGCGCCGACGGCGACCGGCTCTTCGGGCGCGGTACCTCGGACATGAAGGGCTTCATCGCGGCGGTGCTGGCGGCGCTGCCCGCCCTGACCTCCGCCCCGCTCGCCCGTCCGATCCATCTCGCCTTCACCTATGACGAGGAGGCCGGCTGCCAGGGCGCGCCGCATCTTATGCCGCATCTGCCCAGCCTGTGCGCGCCGCCGCTGGGCGTCATCGTCGGCGAGCCGAGCGGCCTGCGCGCCATCCGCGCCCACAAGGGCAAGGCGGCGGCCCGGCTGACCATCCGCGGACGCTCCGGCCATTCCTCCCGCCCCGACCAGGGGCTGAACGCCATCCACGCCATGGCCGACGCGCTGACCGCCGCCGTCACCCAGGCCGGCCGCCTGACCCAGGGGCCGCTGGATGCGGTGTTCGAGCCGCCCTATTCCTCGCTCCAGGTCGGCACCATCGACGGCGGGCGGGCGGTGAACATCATCCCCGACGCCTGCACCGCCGAGTTCGAGGCCCGCGCCATCGCCGGCATCGACCCCGTGACCCTGCTGGAGCCGGTGCGCCTGGCGGCGGAGCGGCTGGAGGAGAGGGGCTTCGCGGTGGATTGGGCGCAGACCGGCGCCTATCCCGCCCTGTCCCTGCCCGCCCGCTCGCCCCTGGCCCGCCTGCTGGAGGAACTGACCGGACAGGAGCCGCTGGCCGCCGTCAGCTATGGCACCGAGGCCGGGCTGTACCAGACCGCCGGGATCGACGCGATCATCTGCGGCCCCGGCGACATCGCGCGGGCGCACCGCCCCGACGAACACATCCTCGTCGGGGAGTTGCGGGCCTGCCAGTCGATGATCGAGGCGCTGGGCGAACGCTGCCGCCTCTGACATCCGCCCCCCTCGCCTGACCGCCGCGCATCGCCAAAGAGACCCGCCATGACCTTCCTGTTCAATTCGGACGCCGCGCGCGGCGCCATCTTCGCCGAAGCCTTCGCCCGCGAGTTGCCCGACCTGCCCTTCTCGATGGATCCGGCCGGCGTCGACCCCGACACGGTGCGCTATCTGCTGACCTGGACCATCCCCGACAATCTCGCCCGCTACCGCAATCTGGAGATCGTCTTCTCCATCGGCGCCGGGGTGGACCAGTTCACCATGGCCGCCCTGCCCGAGCCCGTGAAGGTGGTCCGCATGGTGGAGGACGGCATCGTCCGCATGATGCAGGAATATGTCACGCTGGCCGTGCTGTCCCTGCACCGCCAGATGCCGGCCTACCGCGCCCAGCAGGCGGAGCATGTCTGGCGTGCGCTGCCGCAGCCGCAGGCGGCGCGGCGCCGGGTCGGCGTTCTCGGGCTCGGCGTGCTGGGGCAGGCGGTTCTGGAGCGGCTGAAGCCCTTCGGCTTTCCCCTGTCGGGCTGGAGCCGCTCGCCGCGTGACCTGGGCGGCGTGGCCTGCCACCATGGCGCCGACGGGCTCGACACCATGCTGGCCGGGACCGACATCCTGATCGTCCTCTTGCCGCTGACGCCCGACACCCGCGGCTTCCTGCATGCCGGCCTGCTGGCGAAGCTGCCCAGGGGGGCCGGGCTGATCCATACCGGGCGCGGGCCGCAGTTGGACCATGAAGCGCTGTTGGACGCGCTCGACGCCGGCCATCTGTCGGGCGCCATGGTCGATGTGACCGAGCCGGAGCCGCTGCCGCCCGACCATCGCTTCTGGTCGCATCCGAAGATTCTGCTGACCCCGCACATCGCCAGCGTCACCCAGCCGGACAGCGCCGCCCAGGCGGTGATCGCCAACCTGCGCCGCCACCGCGCCGGGCTGGATCCGGTCGGTCTGGTGGACCGGCGGCGCGGCTACTGACGCGACCAGCCGGCATTCAATCCCGCGGCGTCGCCGCTCCCCTCACCGAAAAGGTCCATACATGTCGCTGCTGAAGACCATCGACCCGAACCCGAGCTTCGCCCCCCGTGAATCCACCCCGCTGCCGGACCGGCTGATCGCCGGATCGCCCGCCTTCAAGACCTGGGCCCAGGACGCCGCGAAGGGCGACAGCGTGCTGACCGGCGTATGGGAAGCCACGCCGGGCGAGACCCGGTCGATCAAGGGCGACACCTTCGAGTTCTGTCACATCCTGTCAGGCGTCGTTGAAATCACCCCGGACGGCGGCGAGCCGGTGGTCTACCGCGCCGGCGACAGCTTCGTCATGAAGCCTGGCTTCCTCGGGGTGTGGAAGACCATCGAGACGGTCCGCAAGATCTACGTCACCATCACCTGAGGCCCTAGCCATGAGCCTGTCCTTCGATCCGGACCGCCTGCCACTGCCGATCGGCCACTTCATCGGCGACCACCTGATCCCGGCGGCCACCGCGACGGAGGGCGGGCTGCCCATGCATCGCCCGTCCGACGGCCGGGCCTATGCCGACTGCCCGGTCGCCTCGGCCGATCTGGTTGACCAGGCGGTCGCCACCGCCCAGGTCGCCCTGAAGACCAGCAACTGGGGCAACCTGCGCCCGCGCGAGCGCACCATCCTGCTGCAACGCTGGGCGACGCTGATCGAGGAGGAGGCGGAAACCCTGGCGAAGGTCGAGGCGCTGTCCTCGACGCGCCCGGTCGGCCAGCTCGTCGCCGGTGACGTCGCGGTGACGGCCGAGCAGATCCGCTTCTTCGCCGAATTCGCCGACAAGGAGGGCGGCGACCTCGCCCCCACCGACGACGGCAGCCTCGGCATGGTGATGACCGAGCCCTATGGCGTCGTCGGCGCCATCACGCCCTGGAACTTCCCGCTGTCGATGGCGGGCTGGAAGCTCGGCCCGGCGCTGGCCGCCGGCAACGCGGTGGTGCTGAAGCCGTCGGAGATGACGCCCTTCTCCACCGTCCTGCTGGCCCAACTGGCGGTTAAGGCCGGGCTGCCCGCCGGGCTGATCAACATCGTGCTGGGCGACGGCCCGACCACCGGCACGGCCATCACCCGCCATCCCGGCATCGCCAAGGTCAGCTTCACCGGATCGACGGCGGCCGGCTCGGCGATCATGGCCGACATCGCCCGCAGCGGCGTCAAGCCAATGACGCTGGAACTGGGCGGCAAGAGCCCGCAGATCGTCTTCGCCGACGCCGACCTCGACAAGGCGGCGGCGGCCATCGCCACCAGCGTGCTCTCCAACGCCGGCCAGGCCTGCGTCGCCGGATCGCGCCTGCTGGTCGAAAGAGCGGTGGCCGAACCGCTGGTCGAGCGGATTCTGAACCACATGCGCGCCGTCCGCCCCGGCCCGACCTGGAAGGAGGAGACGCGCTATTCCCCGATCATCTCCGAACGGCAGCGCGCCCGCATCCATTCCATCGTGTCGGCCTCGCTCACCGGGGCGGCGGAATGCCTGACCGGCGGCGCGCCGATGGAGGGCGAGGGCTATTTCTACGCGCCGACCCTGATCGCCGGGGTCGACCAGATCTCCCCCGCCGTGATGGAGGAGATCTTCGGCCCGGTGCTGACCGTGCAGAGCTTCGACGGCGAGGAAGAGGCGATGGCGCTGGCCGACCATCCCACCTACGGGCTGGCCGCCGGCCTCTACACCCGCGACCTGTCGCGCGCCCTGCGCCTGACCCGGCGGCTCCAGGCCGGGACGGTGTGGGTCAACCGCTATGGCCGCTCGCGCGACCATATCCTGCCGACCGGCGGCTACAAGCGTTCCGGCATCGGCAAGGATCTGGGCCGCGAGGCCTATCTCGCCAACCGCCGCAGCAAGAGCGTGCTGATCGGCCTTTAGGGGACGTTCGATGAAGATCCACTCAATCGCGATCATCAAGGGCGACGGCATCGGGCATCCCGTGATCGACGCCGCCTGGGAGGTTCTGCGGGCGGTGGCGAAGCAATCCGGCTTCGCGCTGGAGGGCACCGAGCTGCCCTGGTCCTGCGCCCATTACCAGGAAACCGGCACGATGATGCCGGCCGACGGCATCGACACGCTGCGCCGCTTCGACGCCATCCTGCTGGGCGCCGTCGGCTGGCCGGCGCAGGTGCCGGACGCGGTGTCGCTGCATGGGCTGCTGCTGCCGATCCGCAAGGCCTTCGACCAGTATGCCAACGTCCGGCCGCACCGGCTGTTGCCGGGGGTGGAGGGGCCGCTGCGCCGCGGCGGCTTCGACATCCTGTGCATCCGTGAGAACACCGAGGGCGAATATGCCGGGGCCGGCGGGCGCATCCATCAGGGAACGCCGCATGAGGTGGCGGTGGAGACCGGAATCTTCACCCGCATGGGGGTGGAGCGCATCCTGCGCTTCGCCTTCGCCCAGGCCCGCGCCCGGCGCGGCAAGCTGGCCTCCGTCACCAAATCGAACGCGCAGAAGCATTCGATGGTGTTCTGGGACGAGATCACCCGCCAGCTCGCCGCCGAGCATCCGGATGTCGAGGTGACCAGCTATCATGTCGACGCCATGGCCGCGCGCATGGTGACGGCGCCGGAAAGCCTGGACGTCGTCGTCGCCTCCAACCTGTTCGGCGACATCCTGACCGATCTGGGCGCCGCGATCCAGGGCGGGCTGGGCTTCGCCGCCTCGGCAAACCTCAATCCCGAGCGCAAGGCGCCGTCGATGTTCGAGCCGGTGCACGGCTCGGCCCCCGACATCGCCCATCTCGGCATCGCCAATCCGATCGCCGCCATCTGGTCCGGCGCCATGATGCTGGAACATCTGGGGGAGAAGGCCGCCGCCGACCGCCTCATGGCGGCGCTGGGCGACACCACCGCGCGCGGCATCGGCACCGTCCCCGGCAAGGACCGGACGGACGCGATCACCGCCGCCGTGCTGTCGGCGCTCTCCTGATGTTCCCGGCCCCGAATCCCTACGCAGCGGAAAAAGACACCATCATGACCCATCACCTGACGGATTCCACCCTGTTCCGCGTCCAGGGGCTGATAGACGGACGCTGGTGCGACGGCGCCGCCGGGCGGACCATCGACGTCCTGAATCCGGCGACCGGCCACGCCCTCGGAAGCGTTCCCGACATGGATGGCGAGGATGCGCGCCGCGCCATCGCCGCCGCCGCCGCCGCCTTCCCCGCCTGGAAGCGGCGCACCCATGCCGACCGCGCCGCGCTGCTGGAGCGCTGGCACGCGCTGATGATCGAGCATCTGGAGGATCTGGCCCGGCTGCTGACGCTGGAGCAGGGCAAGCCGCTGGACGAGGCGCGCGGCGAGATCCGCTATGGCGCCTCCTTCGTCAAATGGTTCGCCGAGGAAGCGCGGCGCATCGGCGGCACGACCATCCCCTCCCCCACCCCCGACCGCCGCATCATCGTGCTGAAGGAGCCGGTCGGCGTCTGCGGCATCATCACGCCGTGGAACTTCCCCAACGCCATGATCACCCGCAAGGTGGCCCCGGCGCTGGCCGCCGGCTGCACCGTGGTAATCAAGCCGTCGGACTTCACCCCC
The DNA here is from genome assembly GCF_000010725.1 of Azospirillum sp. B510. Taxonomy (NCBI): domain Bacteria; kingdom Pseudomonadati; phylum Pseudomonadota; class Alphaproteobacteria; order Rhodospirillales; family Azospirillaceae; genus Azospirillum; species Azospirillum sp. B510. The sequence continues at coordinate 395,703 of NC_013857.1, forward strand.
TATTCGGCGCTGGCGCTCGGCGTGCTGGCCGAACGGGCCGGCATTCCGGCCGGCGTGATCAACATCCTGACCGGCCGGCCCGAGGCCATCGGCGAGGAGCTTCTGGCGAACGATGTTGTCCGCAAGATCTCCTTCACCGGCTCCACCCGCGTCGGATCGCTGCTGATGCGCGGCGCCGCCGCCGGCATCAAGCGGCTGAGCCTGGAGCTTGGCGGCAACGCCCCCTTCATCGTCTTCGACGACGCCGATCTTGATCAGGCGGTGGAGGGCGTCATCCTGTCCAAGTTCCGCAACGGCGGCCAGACCTGCGTCTGCGCCAACCGCATCCTGGTGCAGGCGAGCGTCTACGAGGCGTTCCGCGACCGTCTGGTCGCCCGCGTCAACGCCATGCGGGTCGGCTCCGGGCTGGAACCGGGCGTCGCCATCGGCCCGATGATCAACGAGGCCGCCATCACCAAGATCAAGCGCCATGTCGCCGACGCGGTCGCCAAGGGTGCGAGCGTCGCGTCCGCCGCCGACGCCGCGCCGGGTCCGCAATTCGTCGCCCCGGTGGTGCTGACCGGCGCCACCACCGACATGCTGCTCGCCCACGAGGAAACCTTCGGCCCGGTGGCGCCGCTGTTCCGCTTCGAGACGGAGGAGGAGGCGATCGCACTGGCCAACGCCACGCCCTTCGGTCTTGCCGCCTATTTCTACACGCGGAACCTGGCGCGCTCCTGGCGGGTCGGCGAAGCGCTGGAGGCCGGCATGGTCGGTCTGAACACCGGCCTGATCTCCACCGAGGTCGCCCCGTTCGGCGGCGTCAAGCAGTCCGGCCTGGGCCGCGAAGGGGCCCAGGTTGGCATCGAGGAGTATCTGGAAATGAAGACCTTCCACATCGGCGGGTTGGGCTGAGACACGGGAACGAAAAAAGCCCGGCGGGAGCGAAGCACTCCCGCCGGGCTTTGCTGTTCCAGACTGTCACTGAATCCGGTCGAGCGCCTTGTAATACAACCCGACCAGCGGCAGGAACCAGGGCTTGCCGAAATGACCGGGCACGGCGGGCCAGGACAGGCCCTTCAGCGGATTGCGATCCTCACACCCCAGGATCGCGTCGGCCATGGTCATGCCGAGATGGGTCGACAGTTGCGCCCCATGGCCGGAATAGCCCATGGCGTACCACAGCCCGTCCTGACGGCCGGCGCGCGGATAGCGGTCGCTGGTCATGTCGACCAGCCCGCCCCAGCAATACTCGATGTCGATGCTGGCGAGCTGCGGAAAGATCTTCGCGAGGCTCGCCCGCAGGATCGCCCCGCTCTTGGCGTCGGACCGCTGGTCGGAGGTGGCCGAGAAGCGCGCCCGGCCGCCGAAGATCAGCCGCCGGTCCGGCGCCAGGCGGAAGTAGTTGCCGATGTTCATCGACGTCACATAGGTGCGGTTGCCGGGCGCCACCGACGCGATCTCCCCGTCGCTCAAGGGACGGGTGGCGATGATGAAGCTGCCGACCGAGATGATGCGGCGGCGGAAATAGCCGAAATTCGGCGTGGTGTAGGCACCGGTGGCGATCAGCACCTCCTTGGCGGTGATCGTGCCGCGCGCGGTGGTCAGCGTATGCCGGTCACCGGATTTGACGATGGCGCCGACCGACGCGTTCTCCACCAGCAGCGCGCCATGCCGTTTGGCCGCGTCCGCCAGACCGGTGGCGAAGCGGCCCATATGCATCATGGCGCTCTTGCGCGACAGCATGGCGCCATGGAAGGGAGAGCCGACCTCCCCCGTCAACTCCGCGGCGCTCAGCAGAGCCGTATCGGAATCAACCTCCCGGTGCACCGCCTCGAAATTGCGGGTTATGCTGTCGAAATGCGCAGGCTTGGACGCCAGCTTCAATTTCCCGGCCCGGCGGAAGGCGCAATCGATCCCCTCCTCGGCGATCAGCGCCTCCAGCGTGTCGATCGACTGGTCGAAGGCCCGGTAGAGGGCGATCGCGCGCTCCGTGCCCAGTTCGGTCTTGGCGGCGAGGAAGCTGTGGGCGAGGCCGTTGTTGAGATGCCCGCCGTTGCGCCCGGACGCCCCGCCGCCGATGCGTCCCGCCTCCAGCACGATCACCCGCGCGCCGCCCTTGGCGAGCTGGCGGGCGGCCCCCAGGCCGGTGAAGCCCCCTCCGACGATGGCGACATCGTAATGGCCCTCGACAGGCCCCTCGGCCCCCCCGGTGAAGGCGGGGGCCGTATCGTGCCAGTAGGAGACGAATTTCATGACCTGGGTCCTTCCCAATCGCAGCCTGAACCGAAGAAATCCCTTACAGACCCACCACGCCCGGCAGGCCGGAAATGTCGGCGATCTCGACATAGCCGTAATAGGGGTTGGCCGGCTCGTGGCCACGGTTGACCCACACCTTGTTGCGGATGCCGAGGTCATGGGCCGACATCAGGTCGTAGCGGAAGGAGGAGGAGCAGTGCAGGATATCCTCCGGCCCGCAGCCGAGCATGTCGAACATGTATTCGAACGCCTTGAAGCGCGGCTTGTAGGCCTGGGCCTGCTCGGCGGTGTAGACGGCGTGGAAGGGCGCGCCCAGCTTGGCAACGTTCGACGGGATCTGGTCGTTCATGGCGTTGGACAGGATGACCAGCGGGATTTCCTTGGCGACCTTGGCCAGCCCGGCCGGCACGTCGGCATGCGGCCCCCAGGTCGGCACCCGCTCGTAGACCATGCGTGCGTCCTCCTCGCGGAAGGCGACGTTGTTGCGCTTGCAGGTGCGCTCCAGCGAATTGTGCACGACCTCGGCATAGGGCTTCCAGTCGCCCATGATCTCGTCCAACCGGTAGGCGGCGAAATTCCTGATGAACTCCGTCATCCGCGCGGCGTCGAGGATCGACCCGTACAGATCGCGCGCGGCTTCGGCCATCTGAAAGTTGATCAGCGTGCCGTGGCAATCGAAGGTGACGTATTTCGGCCGGAACTGGCTCATTGCTGGGTCCTTTGAGATGGGGGAGCCTGAAGAGGGGGGAGCGCTGTGGAAGGGGGGCCGATCGGCGCCCGCCCCACGATCCTAGCCCCGCCGCGCGGCCCGGCCTGACCGAATTGCCCGGCGCGAAAGCACAAAGTTCCGTTTCCGTCTCGGCACTCAGCATTTGCTTGGGACGGAAACCGCGCCGGACCAACGCGAACGGGCGGAAAGCCCCCCTCGCGCGGGGATGGCGGCCGGCGTCACGGCATAAGATGCGGCGGGCCGCCGAAGCAAAGGTGAAAGATGTCGCGGCGAACGCCGCCTTCAGAGGAACGTCCGGGGGCGCTGCGCCCACTCTTGGAGACAGAGGGTGAAAGGACTGCCGATGAACAAGAACAAGCTTCAGTGTCTGGCTTTCGAGCCCGAGCATCTCAAGGACGCGGTCGCTCTGTCGCGGCAGGCGCAATGGCCGCACCGGCTGGAGGACTGGGCGCTGACCCTCTCGCTCAGCCAGGGGCTGGTCGCCATGGAGGATGGAGCGGACGGGCCGCGTGTGGTCGGCACCGTGCTGATGACCCCCTATGGCGACGACGCGGCCACCATCAACATGGTCATCGTCGATGAAAGCTGCCGCGGGCAGGGTCTCGGCCGCCTCCTGATGGACGAAGCGATGGCCCTGGCCGGAAGCCGCCCGCTGCGCCTCGTCGCCACCCGCGAAGGATTGCCGCTCTACGAGAAGCTGGGCTTCCGCGAGGCGGGCACCGTGCTCCAGCACCAGGGCGAAGCCGCCCCGATGCCGCTGGCGGCTACCGAGGACATCGCCGCCGCCGACCCGGACGACCGCGCCGCCATCGCAGCGCTCGACCATCAGGCCTTCGGCGCCGGGCGCGGGCTGCTGCTGGAGCGGCTGGCCGAGGTCGGAAGCGTCACCCTGCTGCGGCGGAACGGCGCGCCCGCCGGGTTCGCCGCCCTGCGCGACTTCGGGCGCGGGCAGGTCATCGGCCCGGTGGTGGCCCCCGATCCCGACGGCGCCAAGGCGCTGATCGGCCGGGTCATCGCCGCGCATCCCGGCGAATTCCTGCGGGTGGACACCACCGCCGACACCGGGCTGGGGCCCTGGCTGGCCGATTGCGGCCTGCGCCATGTCGGCGGCGGCATCGCCATGCGCCGTCCCGCCCCGACGGCGTCCGCCACGGCGGCGACCGCCGTTTCCACCTATGCGCTCGCCAGCCAGGCACTCGGCTGATCCGGAGAGGACCATGCTCAGCAATTCCCTGATCGAACTCGACCGCGCCCATCTGGTCCATCCCGTCGCCTCCTACCGCGGGCACGAGAAGGCCGGCGTCCGGGTGATCGCCTCCGGATCCGGGGCGACGGTCACCGACGCCACCGGACGCCAATTGGTGGATGGCTTCGCCGGCCTGTGGTGCGTCAATGCCGGCTACGGGCAGCAGAGCCTCGTCGACGCCGCCACCCGTCAGTTGCAGCAGTTGCCCTACGCCACCGGCTATTTCGGGCTGGGCAGCGAACCGGCGATCCGGCTGGCCGCCGCCCTGGCGGAACGCGCCCCCGGCGACCTCAACCATGTCTATTTCACGCTGGGCGGATCGGACGCGGTGGACAGCACCATCCGCTTCATCCGCTACTACTGGCAAGCCAAGGGCCAGCCGCAGCGCGACCAGTTCATCTCGGTGGAGCAGGGCTATCACGGCTCCTCGACCGTTGGGGCCGGATTGACCGCCCTGCCCGCCTTCCATGCCGGCTTCGGCATCCCTTATGACTGGCAGCACAAGATTCCGTCACACCATGCCTACCGCAACCCGGTGGGCGACGATCCCGACGCGATCATCGCCGCCTCACTGGCGGCCCTCGACGCCAAAATCGCCGAGATCGGCGGGCCGGAGCGGGTCGCCGCCTTCTATGCCGAGCCGATCCAGGGCTCGGGCGGCGTCCTGGTGCCGCCGGACGGCTGGATGAGGGCGATGGCCGACCGCTGCCGCGGCCTTGGCATCCTGTTCGTCGCCGACGAGGTGATCACCGGCTTCGGCCGTACCGGGCCGCTGTTCGCCTGCACCGAGGATGGCGTGGTCCCCGACCTGATGACCACGGCCAAGGGCCTGACCTCCGGCTATGTGCCGATGGGTGCGGTCTTCCTGTCCGACGCGGTTTATGCCACCATCGCCGACGCCGCCGGCACGTCCGCCGTCGGTCATGGCTACACCTATTCCGCCCACCCCGTCAGTGCCGCGGTGGGATTGGAGGCACTCCGCCTGTACGAGAATGGACTGCTTGCCAACGGCGTGAAGGCCGGGGCGCGGCTGATGGCCGGGCTGCGGGCGTTGCGCGACCATCCGCTGGTCGGCGACGTGCGTGGGCGCGGCATGCTGGCGGCCATCGAACTGGTGGTGGACAAGGAGCGCAAGACCCCTCTGCCCGCCGCCGCCGATCCGTCGCACCGGATCTTCGACCGGGCGTGGGACAACGGCTTGGTGATCCGGGCCTTCGCGAACGGCGTCCTCGGCTATGCCCCGCCGCTCTGCTGCACCGACGGGGACATCGACGCGATCCTGGAGCGCACCGCCCTTACGCTCGACCAGACCTTGGAGGATCCCGACATCCGCCGGGCCCTGCGATAAACCGGACGGGGGGCCATGGAAGAGGCCGTGGAAGAATCCGCGAAGCCCCCCGTATCCAGCATTTTCTGCTGTTTTGATGGCAATGATCGAGAGACCGGCATTGCGTCCATCGACCACACTGATAGCGACCACACTGACCAGGATCAAGACCGGTGCCGGGATGAAGACCGGCCAACCGGGCCACCTCCGAAGATGCCAAGGCGGCACGGCGTGCCGGCCCGATGCCCCGGCGAAGGATGCCGCCGGACCTGAAACGACCAGCCGGACCCGGTCCGCGCGGTCCTTGACTGAGGAGTTGGTGCGTTGCCCGAAGCCCTGACCAAGCCCCTGCCGAACTTCAAGTATCTGACCTTCGACGTCGTCGGCACCCTGATTGATTTCGAAGCCGGCATCACCGGATGCCTCGCCGCGATCGCGGCGGAAGCGGGAACAACGGTTGACGGCGAGGTGGCGCTGAGTCTCTACCGCGAAGCGCGCTACGCCGCGGATGCCGACCTGTTCCCCGACGATCTGGCGCGGGTCTATTCCGTCATCGCGCCGAAGCTCGGCCTTCCCGCCGGCGCGCGTTACGGCGAGCGGCTGCGGGATTCGGCGGCGGCCTGGGCCGGCTTTCCCGACAGCCGGGAGGCCATGGCCCGTCTCGCCAAGCGCTACAAGCTGATCGCGATGACCAACGCGCGGCGCTGGGCCTTCACTCACTTCTCCCGCGAACTGGGCGACCCGTTCTTCGCCGGCTTCACCGTCGACGACACCGGTGTCGAAAAACCCGATCCTGCCTTCTTCCAACAGGTGTTCGACTTCGTCGAACGCGACGGCGGCAGCCGGGACGACATCCTGCATGTCGCGCAAAGCCAGTATCACGACATCGGGGTTTCCCGCCGCCTGGGGCTGACCAACTGCTGGATCCAGCGGCGGCACGCCCAGAAAGGCTATGGCGGAACCATCGAACCCGCCGCATTCACCGAACCGGACTATCATTTCCGCTCGATGGCGGAACTGGCCGACGCCGTGGACGCCGCACAGGCGCCATCGACGGTCTCCGCGTAACCGGACAACCGGCACGCGCCAAAAAAGAAACGAACGAACAACACACGAACAGAGTGAGGCTGACATGACCAAGATGCCTGATAGCTGGACCCGTGCCGACGACGGCATGGTCGAAAGCGCCATCCGGCGGGGCGCCAACCGCCGCGATCTGTTGAAGATGCTGCTGGCGGGCGGCGTGTCGCTGTCCGCCGTCGATCTCGTCATCGGCCGCGCCCATGCCGCGGTGACGGACGAGCCGGTGAAGGGCGGCTCGCTGAAGGCCGCCGGCTGGTCGTCGTCCACCGCCGACACGCTCGACCCGGCGAAGGCGTCGCTGTCCACCGACTATGTCCGCTGCTGCGCCTTCTACAACCGCCTGACCTTCCTCGACAAGGCCGGCATCCCGAAGATGGAGCTGGCCCAGTCCATCGACACCGAGGACGCCAAGACCTGGACGATCAAGCTCCGCAAGGGCGTGACCTTCCACGACGGCAAGTCGCTGACCGCCGACGACGTGGTGTTCTCGCTGAAGCGCCACCTCGATCCGGCCGTCGGGTCGAAGGTCGCGAAGATCGCCGCCCAGATGACCGACATCAAGGCGGTGGACAAGAGCACCGTCGCCATCACGCTGGCCAGCGCGAATGCCGACCTGCCGACCATCCTCGCCATGCATCACTTCATGATCGTGGCCGACGGCACCACCGACTTCTCCAAGGGCAACGGCACCGGCGCCTTCATCTGCAAGAGCTTCGAGCCGGGCGTGCGCTCCATCGGCGTGCGCAACCCGAACTACTGGAAGGGCGGCCCGCACGTCGATTCCTTCGAATTCTTCGCGATCAGCGACGACAACGCCCGCGTCAACGCGCTGCTGTCCGGCGACATCCATCTGGCCGCCGCGATCAACCCGCGCTCCACGCGTCTGGTGGACGGGCAGAAGGGCTTCGTCCTGTCCAAGACGACGTCCGGCAACTACACCGACCTGAACATCCGCCTGGACATGGAGCCGGGCAGCCGCAAGGATTTCGTCGACGGGATGAAGTATCTCGTCAACCGCGAGCAGATCGTCAAATCCGCCCTGCGCGGCTTCGGCGAGGTCGGCAACGACCAGCCGGTTTCCCCGGCCAGCGCCTTCCACAACGCGGCGCTGAAGCCCAAGCCCTTCGACCCCGACAAGGCGAAGGCCCTGTTCAAGAAGTCCGGCCTGCTGGGGCAATCCATCCCGGTGGTGGCGTCGGACGCCGCGTCCTCCTCCATCGACATGGCGATGGTGATCCAGGCGGCCGGCGCCGAGATCGGCATGAAGCTCGATATCCAGCGGGTGCCGTCCGACGGCTACTGGAGCAATTACTGGCTGAAGGCCCCGGTCCATTTCGGCAACATCAACCCGCGCCCGACGCCGGACATCCTGTTCTCCCTGCTCTACGCCTCCGAAGCGCCGTGGAACGAGAGCCAGTACAAGTCCGAGAAGTTCGACAAGATGATGCTGGAGGCGCGCGCCACGCTCGCCTGGGAAAAGCGCAAGGAAATCTATGGCGAGATGCAGGTGATGATCGCGGAGGAGGCCGGCACCATCATCCCCGCCTACATCTCCAACGTGGACGCCATCACCGACAAGCTGAAGGGCCTCGCCCCGAACCCGCTGGGCGGCATGATGGGCTATGCGTTCGCCGAGTATGTCTGGCTGGCCGCCTGATAGCATGGATCGGCGGGGCGGCCACAGGTCCGGCCGCCCCCGCCCCATCGTCGCCCCTCCGGGCAACCCCTCCGGGGGCGCCTCACCTCTCAGAGGCCAGGCATGAAATCACGTGTTCCCTCCCTCATCCTCGGCCGGCTGTTCATCGCCCTGGTCACGCTGACGATCGTGTCCTTCGCGGTGTTCTTCGCCACCACCCTGCTGCCCGGTGACACGGCGACGATCCTGCTGGGGCAGGCGGCGACACCCGAGGCGATCGCCGGCCTGCGCACGGCCATGCATCTCGACGAACCGGCCCTGCTGCGTTTCCTCTACTGGATCGGCGGGCTGTTCCAGGGCGATCTCGGCACCTCCTACGCCAACCATGTGCCGGTGGCGACGCTGATCGCCGGCCGGCTGGTCAACACGCTGAAGCTGGCGGGCCTGACCACCCTGGTCTCGGTTCCGCTCGCGCTGACGCTCGGCATCACCGCCGCCATGTGGCGGCGCACGCTCTATGACCGCATCGTCACCGTCGCCACCATCGGCGTCATCTCCGTCCCGGAATTCGTGCTGGCGACCTTGGCCGTCCTGGTGTTCGCCGTCTACCTGAAATGGCTGCCGGCCCTGTCCTTCACCTACCAGATCGACAGTTTCGCCGGGCTGCTGCGGGCCTACGCCATGCCGGTCATCACCCTGACCTTCGGGGTGTCGGCGCAGATGATCCGCATGACCAGGGCCGCCGTGATCGAAACGCTGAACACGCCCTATGTCGAGATGGCGCTGCTGAAAGGGGCCTCGCGGCCCAGGCTGGTGCTGCGCCACGCCCTGCCCAACGCGCTCAGCCCGATCGCCAACGCGGTGGCGCTGTCGCTGTCCTATCTGGTGGGCGGCGTCATCATCGTCGAGACGATCTTCAACTATCCCGGCATCGCCAAGCTGATGGTGGACGCGGTGTCCACCCGCGATCTTCCGCTGATCCAGTCCTGCGCGATGATCTTCTGCCTGGGATATCTGCTCCTGATCACCGCCGCCGACATCGTCGCCATCCTGTCGAACCCGAGGCTCCGATGAAGACACATTCCTCCACCGGTTCCCTCGCGACATGGTCCGGCTACCGGATCAACCTTGTCGGGTTGGTCAGCTTCTGCGTGGTGCTGTTCTGGGCGCTGGTCGCCCTCCTCGCTCCCACCATCGCCCCCCATTCGGTGGGGGAGATGATCGACATCGATTATTTCGGCCCGATGCGGCCCGGCCTGTGGCTGGGGTCGGATTATCTCGGCCGCGACATGCTGTCCCGCATCATCTACGGCGCCCGCTACACCGTCGGCATCTCGCTGGCCGCGGTGTCGATCGCCTGCTTCACCGGCGTGGTGCTGGGCATGACCTCCGCGGTGCTGCGCGGGCCGGTGGACATGGTGGTCAGCCGCGTGCTCGACGCCATGAACTCCATCCCCAGCAAGCTGTTCGGCCTGATGGTGGTGGCGGCGGTGGGCTCCTCCATCCCCGTGCTGATCCTGACCTTGTCGGTCATCTACGTCCCCGGCGCCTACCGCTTCAGCCGGGCGCTGGCGGTGAACATCGACACGATGGATTTCATCATGGTCGCCCGCATCCGGGGTGAAAAACTGCCCTATCTGATCGGTGCGGAGATCCTGCCCAACATCATCGGCCCGGTGCTGGCCGACCTCGGTCTGCGCTTCGTCTTCATCGTGCTGCTGCTGTCGGGCCTGTCCTTCCTGGGGCTGGGCGTCCAGCCGCCCTATGCCGACTGGGGCGCTCTCGTGCGCGAGAACATCGGCGGCCTGCCCTTCGCGGCACCGGCGGTGATCGTGCCGTCGCTGGCCATCGCCACCCTGACCATCAGCGTCAATCTGCTGATCGACAATCTTCCGCAGAAGATCCGGGACCGGAGTGCCTCCTGATGACGAACCTCGTCGAAATCCGCGGCCTGACGGTCGAGGCCACCACCGATTCCGGACGCTGGATCCAGATCCTCAAGGGCATCGACCTCGACATCGCCGCCGGGGAGACCGTCGCCTTCATCGGCGAAAGCGGCTCCGGCAAGACCACCGCCGCCATGACGCTGCTCGGCTACGCCCGTCCGGGCTGCCGGATTTCCGGCGGCACGGTGAAGATCGACGGCCATGACATGGTGACGCTGTCGGAAAAGGAACGGGCCGCCCTGCGCGGCACCACCGTGGCCTATGTGCCGCAAAGTGCGGCGGCCGCCTTCAACCCGGCGGCGACGATCATGGATCAGGTCATCGAGGTGACGCGGATCCACCGGCTGATGCCGCCGGACGAGGCCCGCCGCCGGGCCATCGCCCTGTTCCGCGCCCTGTCGCTGCCCAACCCGGACAGCATCGGTGACCGTTACCCCCATCAGGTGTCGGGCGGTCAGTTGCAACGTCTGGCGGCGGCGATGGCGCTGATCGGCGATCCCAAGGTCGTCATCTTCGACGAACCGACCACCGCGCTCGACGTCACCACCCAGGTGGAGGTTCTGCGCGCCTTTAAGGCGGTGACCGCCCAGCACCGGATCGCCTGCGTCTATGTCTCCCATGATCTGGCCGTGGTCGCCCAGATCGCCGACCGCATCATGGTCCTGCGCAACGGGGCGGTGCAGGAAACCGGAAGCGTCGACGACATCCTGACCCGCCCGACCCATCCCTACACCAGGGAGCTGCTGCATGCCTTCCACCCCGACAGCGGCGGACGCGCCGCCGCCGCGGAGGCGTTGGCCAGCAATGCCACCCCGCTGCTGGAGATCAACGGGCTGAGCGCCGGTTACGGCCCGCCCCAATCGAACGGGCTGCCGCTGGCCCTCGCGGTCAAGGGGGTGAGTCTCCAGGTGAAGCGGGGCGCCAACCTCGGCATTATCGGCGAGTCCGGCTGCGGAAAGTCGACGCTCGCACGCACGATCGCCGGCATCCTGCCCGCCTGCGGCGGCACCATCCAGTTCCAGGGCCGGAAGCTGTGGCACAGCGCCCGCCAGCGCAACCGGGAGCAGTTGCGCGACCTGCAAATCGTCTTCCAGCACGCCGACACCGCGCTGAACCCGGCCAAATCGATCGAAGACATCATCGGCCGTCCCCTGACCTTCTATCATGGGCTGCGCGGCAAGGCCCGCGACGCGCGCATCGACGCGCTGCTCGACATGGTCCACCTGCCCCGCGCCATGCGCCACCGCCGCCCGGCGGAACTGTCGGGCGGCCAGAAGCAGCGGGTGAATTTCGCCCGCGCGCTCGCCGCGGAGCCGAAGCTGATCCTGTGCGACGAGATCACCTCGGCCCTCGACACCGTGGTCGCCGCGGCGATCATCGATCTTCTGAAGGAATTGCAGCGCGAGCTCGGCCTGTCCTATGTCTTCATCAGCCACGACCTGTCGGTGATCGAGGCGATCTGTGACGAGATCATCGTGATGTATCGCGGCCAGACGGTCGAAACCATCGTTCCGGCCGCCCGGCAGCAGCCGCAGCACCCCTATTCCAAGCTGCTGTTCTCGTCGGTGCCGAAACTCGACCCGACCTGGCTCGACAGCCTGGACATCGACGCCGACCGGATGCGGGTGGCCTGATCCGCCGGGACGCCAGCGCGGCAGGCCGCCGCGCTGGCGTCCACCGGCGCGTCACATCGGGAAAAGCGTGGTCAGCGGCATGTGTGCCCGCACGATCGGCGATTTCAGCACGACATAGCTGAAATACTTGTCGATGCCGATGTCCATGTCGGTCAGTTTTTCCATGATCTCCTGATATTCGCCAATACCGGACGTGACGAATTTCAGCATGTAGTCGTAGCCGCCCGATACCAGATGGCATTCGAGCAACTGTTCGATCTTCTTCACGGCGGCCAGGAAGCGGGCGAAATCGACCTGGCGGTGATTCTTCAGCGTCACCTCGGTGAAGACGGTCAGGGTCTGGCCCAGTTTGCTGACATTGATCTGGGCGGTGTAACCTTCGATGTAGCCCTCGGCCTGGAGCTTCTTGACCCGCATCAGGCAGGGGCTGGGCGAGAGATTCACCAGCTCGGCCAACTCCACGTTGGTGATCCGGCCGTTCTTCTGGAGCTGATGCAGAATCTTGATGTCGATGCGGTCCAGCTTCATAGGGAACCCATCCGGTTCGAGGGCAGGGGAACGGAGAAGGGCAGCAGAAAATTCTGCCGGCCGGGCTCTGAAAGCTTAGCACGCGCACGCATGCTGTCCACGACCAACAAGCTTTTCTTCGACAGAACAAAGCATCGTCTTTCCAAGCATCGACAGTAGATAATGCCGCTGGATCGGCCAAAGAAGCGCCCGCCGATCCTCCCGCCGTGGCTAGACTGGATAACGCCGAAACCGGAGACCCGCCCCATGCCCGCCCCTTTGCAAATCATCGCATCCACCCCGAGCCTGCCCGATCAGGCGGATGTCGTCGTGATCGGCGGCGGCATCGTCGGCGCCTGGACGGCCTATTACTTGGCCCAACGCGGTCTGTCGGTGGCCCTGGTGGAAAAGGGACAGGTCGGGGCGGAGCAATCCAGCCGCAACTGGGGCTGGTGCCGCCAGCAGAACCGCGACGCGCGCGAACTGCCGATGGCGACCAGGAGCCTGGATCTGTGGGACCGCTTCGCCGCCGAGAGCGGCGAGGATACCGGCTTTACCCGCTGCGGCCTGCTCTATCTCAGCAACGACGACCAGGAACTGGCGGGTTGGGCGCGCTGGCGCGATTTCGCCCGCACCGTCGGCGTCACCACCCACATGCTGTCCGGCGCCGAAGCCGCGGAGCGCGGGCGGGCGACCGGACGCTCCTGGAAGGGCGGCGTCTTCTCGCCGTCCGACGGCATCGCCGATCCGGCGCGCGCCGTCCCCGCCGTGGCGCGGGCCGTCATGAAACTGGGCGGCTCGGTGCATCAGGGCTGCGCCGCGCGCGGTCTGGAGACCAGTGGCGGGCGCGTCAGCGGCGTCGTCACCGAACACGGCACCATCCGCTCCAAGGTCGTGGTGATGGCCGGCGGGGCCTGGGCCTCCTCCTTCTGCCACCAGATCGGCGTGCGGCTTCCGCTCGCCTCGATCCGCTCCTCGATCCTGTCGGTCGGCCCCAATCCCAACGGTCTTTCGGCCGGCCTGCCCGACGCGCTGCACACCGCCGCGGTGTCGATCACCCGGCGCGGCGACGGTGGCCACACGCTGGCGATCAGCGGGCGCGGGCGCGTCGATCCGACCCTGCAACAGATCCGCTTCGCCCCGCAGTTCCTGCCGATGTTCGCCCGGCGCTGGCGCAGCCTGCTGCCCGGCGGGCCGGAGGGCGTACGCTCGGGCCATGAGACCTTGCGGCGCTGGCGGCTCGACCGTGCGACGCCAATGGAGCGGATGCGGGTGCTCGACCCCACCCCCGACCATGGCACCATCCGGCTCACCCACGAACGGGCGGTGGCCCTGCTGCCCGGCCTGAAGGACGCGCCGATCACCGCCGCCTGGGGCGGCTATATCGACAGCACCCCCGACGGCGTCCCCGCCATCGGCGAGGTCGGCAGCCTGCCCGGCCTGATCCTGGCCGCCGGCTTCAGCGGCCACGGCTTCGGCATCGGCCCCGGCGCCGGCCATCTGATCGCCGACCTGATCACCGGCCAAGCCCCGATCGTCGATCCCAAGCCCTATCATCCCGAGCGTTTCGCCGGCTTCTCCGCCGGCAAGGTCGCCGATTTCTGAGCGGTCGGACGCCCCCTCAAACTCAAGCGCGTTCGGCGCCGCCCGGCCCCGGAGCAGGCGGCCCAAGGGTGCCGGCGGCCCGGCGCAGGCAGTCGCGCATCAGGGCGTGGCTGCCGGACAACGGCCGTTCCCTGCTGGTCAGGATGGCGATGGGCATGCGGATGGCGGGCCGGAAGGGCCGCTGGACCAGGCCGGAAAACTGGCTCCAGGGCAGCAGCCCATCGACGACCGCCACCCCGATCCCCTCGCGGACGAACGGAAGGGCGGTGATCGACAGGTCGATCTCCACCGCCGGGGCATAGACGCCCCCCTCCGCCTCGATCGCCCCGGCCAGCAACCGGCCGGGCAGCGTGTCGACCCGGTAGGAGATCAACGTTTCCTCCACCAGATCGGCAAAGCCGATGTCGGCCAGCGCCGCCAGCCGATGCCCCTCCGGCATCAGGCAAACCAGCTCGACATGCCCGACGGTTTCGACATGCAGGTCGGGATGGGGCATGTCGTCCATCGCCACCCCCAGCAGCACGTCGCCGCTGCGCAGCATGTCGAGGATGCTCACCAGCGGGGCGACCAGCGACCGCACGACGATGTCGGGATGCGCCTCGCGGAAGGCGGTCAGCGCCTTGGGAACGATGGACATCGACGGTGGCGCCGAGGCGGCGAGCCGGACCAGGCCGGTACGGCCATGGCGCATGTCCAGCGTACGCCGGCGCAGGGCGCCCAATTCGGAAAAGATGCGCTCGGCCTCCGGATACAGCTCGTTGGCCTCCTGCGTCGGCACCAGCCGACCGCGCACCCGGTCGAACAGTTTGAACCCCAGTTGATCCTCGGCATGGAGCAGGATCTGGCTCAGGGCCGGCTGTGAAATATTCAGCATCGCCGCCGCCCCCGTCACCGTTCCGCAGCGCATCAACATGCAAAAGACTTCCAGTTGGCGGGCTTGCATTCACGATCCTTGGAGTGGAGACGGAATCGGGCCACGACTATAAAAGCCGCCCCTGGGGCAGGTCGAGCGGCAAAGCGGTCACCACCCTCTGGCACCCCGCCGGCAAACCCGCTAATAACCTTTCGCACACGCAACAGAACCGCAATGAAGGCTCTGTCCCTCCGATGATCGAGCTCCGCTCCGTCTCCCACGCCTATGGCGATCGTCCCGTCCTGCATGACCTGTCGCTGCGGCTGGCGGAACGGCGCATCGCCATCCTTGGCGGCAACGGTTCGGGGAAGAGCACGCTGGCGCGGCTGCTGAACGGGCTGATCCTGCCGACCGCCGGCACCGTCGCCGTCGATGGGCTCGACACCCGGACCGAAGGCCGCGCCGTGCGCCAGCGGGTCGGCTTCGTCTTCCAGAATCCCGACACCCAGATCGTCTATCCGACGGTGGAGGAGGATCTGGCCTTCGGACTGAAGGCGCGCAAACTGCCGAAGGACGAGATCGCCCGCCGCGTCGCCGGCGCGCTGGAGCGTTACGGCCTCGACCGCTACCGCCACCAGCCGGCCCACCAGATGAGCGGTGGCGAGAAACAGTTGCTCGCCATCGCCGGGGTTCTGGTGCTGGATCCCGCCTATGTGATCTTCGACGAGCCGACCACCCTGCTCGACCTGCGCAACCGCCGCAAGGTGATCGAGCTTTTGCGCGGACTGCCGCAGACGCTGATCGTCGTCACCCACGATCTCGACATGGTGATGGATTTCGACCGGGCGCTGGTGCTGGAGGATGGCCGTATCGTCACCGACGCCCCCCCGGCCGAGGCGGTGCCAGCCTATGTGCGGCGGCTCGGCTGATGCTTGGGCTCTACCTGCATCGGGACTCCGCCGTCCACCGCCTGCCAGCGTGGGCGAAGCTGGGCGGGCTGCTGCTGGTGACGGTGGCGGTGCTGGCATTGCCCGGCGCCTGGGGGGCGCTGGCCGCCGGCCTGATCGGCGCCGCGCTGCTCGCGGCGGGGCGGCTGCCGGTCCGCCGGGTGCTGGCGGAGCTGCGGGGACCGGTCGCCATGCTGACGTTTCTATTCGGTTTCCAGGCGCTGCTGGCCGGCGGCGGCTGGGAGGAAACCGCCATCGCCGTCGCCCGCTTCGCCGCGCTGATCCTGCTGGCGACGCTGGTCACGCTGACCACCCGCGTGATGGACATGGTCGACCTTTTCGAGCGGCTGTTCGGCCTGCTGCGCCCGCTCGGGGTCAATCCGGCCAAGATGGCGCTGATGCTGGCCCTGACCATCCGCTTCATCCCCCTGCTCGGCGAGCAGGTGCGCGAGGTGCGGATGGCCCAGCGCGCCCGCGGCGTCGAACGCGACATGGCCGCCCTGTTCGTTCCGCTGCTGGTCAAGATCCTCACCATCGCCGATGATCTGACCGCCGCATTGGAGGCGCGCGGCTACGACCCGGCCGAAACCGGAATTGAAGACGGCCAAACAAAGAACAGTCCCCAACGATAAACCCACCTTCCGAAGGAAACGCCCGCCATGTTGTCCACCCGCGACCTCGTCCTCTGCGCCCTGTTCGCCGCCCTGCTGGGCGGGCTCGGCATGGCGCCGCCGATCCCGCTCGGCTTCCTGCCGGTGCCGATCACCGCGCAGACGCTGGGCGTCATGCTGGCCGGCGCCATCCTGGGCGCCAAGCGCGGCGGCATCGCCGCCCTGCTCTTCGTGCTGCTGGTCGCGGCCGGGCTGCCGCTTTTGGCCGGCGGGCGCGGTGGCATCGGCGTGCTGATGGGACCGACCGGCGGCTTCGTGCTGTCCTGGCCGGTCGGCGCCTTCGTCACCGGCTGGCTGGCCGAGCGCTTCGCCACCGGCGCCAACCCGTTCCGCCTGTTCCTGGTCAGCGCCGTCGGCGGCATCCTGGTGGTCTATGCCGGCGGCATTCCCTGGCTGTCGTTGGTCGCCGGCCTGCCGGTGGAAAAGGCGGTCTTCGGGTCCCTGGCCTTCGTGCCGGGCGACCTGATCAAGGCCGGCATCGCCGCCGTCGCCGCCTCCGGCGTCCGCCGCGCCGGCATCCTGCCGATCCATGCCTGATCGGCCATTGATGACCGGCGACGACGACCGATGACGATGAGCGATGATATCGAGGGGATGGACAACCTCGCCCGCCCCTTCGCCCTGGCCGCCGCGCGGGCGCCCGGCCATCCGGCGCTGGTCTTCGGCGGGGAGAGCCTGTCCTATGCCGCCCTGCTGGACCGGGTCCAGCGGGCGGGCGCCGGCGTGGCCGCCCTGCGCCGCGACGGCCAGCCTCCCCGCGTGGCCTTGAGCCTGGGCAACCATCCCGACCTGCTGGTCCTGTTTCTCGGCATCGTCGCGGCCGGCGGCATCGTCGGGCTGCTCGACCCGAAATGGAGCGAAGCGCAGACCGCCGCCGCCCTCGACACCCTTCTCCCCGACCTGCATCTGAGGCTGGAGACCGCCGCCGGCTGGATCTCCGCCCAACCGGCGGGCTGGACCATCCCGGCGGTCGGTGCGAAGACGCCCTTCCTGGTCGGCTTCACTTCCGGCACCACCGGGCGGCCGAAGGCCTTCATCCGCAACCAGGGCTCCTGGCTGGCGACGCTGGCGGCGAGCCGGGTGGAGTTCGCCATCGGCCCCGACGACATCGTGCTGGTGCCGGGGCCGCTGGTCCATGGCCTCGGCCTCTATGGCGCGGTGGAGGGGTTGTCGGCCGGCGCCACGGTCCGGGTGCAGCCGAAATTCGACGCCGACGACGCGGCGGCGCAACTGGCCGGCTGCGGCGTCACCACGCTGGTGCTGGTGCCGACGATGCTGGTCGGCATCCTCGATGCCGCCGAACGCGCCGGCCGCCGCTTCCCCGCCCTGCGCCGGGTGGTCTGTTCCGGTGCCAAGCTGGCGCCGGCGGTGCATGACCGGCTGGCGGCGCTGTGCCCCGACGCGGCGGTGCTGGAATATTACGGCGCGTCGGAGCTGAGCTTCGTCAGCCTGCGCTCCTCCCTCGAAGGCGCGCCCGCCGACAGCGTCGGCCGCCCCTTCCACGGGGTGGAGCTGAGCCTGCGCGACGACGACGGCGTCGCGGTGGAGCGCGGCCAACCCGGCACCGTCTGGGTGCGGAGCGGGATGCTGAGCGACGGCTATCTCGGCAGGACCGACGGCGCCGGCTATCGCGAGCGCGACGGCTGGGGCACGGTCGGCGATTATGGCTGGATCGACGGCGGCGGCTGGTTGCGGCTGGTTGGCCGGGCCGGCGACATGGTCATCACCGGCGGCCTGAACGTCTATCCGGCGGAGGTCGAGGCGGCCTTGCGCGCCCACCCGGCGGTCGCGGAGGCGGTGGTGTTCGGCCTGCCCGACCCCTATTGGGGCGACGCGCTGTCCGCCGTGGTCTGGTGGCGCGGCACCGGCCGGGCGACGCTGACCGACCTGCGCGGCTGGTGCCAGGAGCGGCTGGAGGCCTACAAGGCGCCGCGCCGCGTCTTCGCCGCGGCCGACATGCCACTGACCGGCAGCGGCAAGATCGCCCGCGCCGATGTCCGCGAGCGGGCCAGGGCCGGCGGGCTGGAGGTGGTGGAATGAGCGGCCGCCCGATCATCGCCGCCGCCCGCCGCACCGCCGTCGGCCGCATCGGCGGCGCCCTGCGCGAGCTTGCCGTCGAGGATCTCGCCGCCCCGGTCATCCGCGCCGTGCTCGCCGATGCCGGCATCGAGCCGGCGGAGGTGGACGAGGTGCTGCTGGGCAACGCCGTCGGTCCCGGCGGCAACGTCGCGCGGCTGTCGGCGCTGGCCGCGGGACTGCCGGTGTCGGTGCCCGGCGTCACGGTCGACCGCCAATGCGGGTCGGGGCTGGAGGCGATCAACCTCGCCGCCCGGCTGGTGCAGTCCGGCGCCTGCGAGGTCGTGCTGGCCGGCGGGGTGGAGAGCACCAGCACCGCGCCCTGGCGGATCGTCAAGCCATCCAGCCTCTACCGCACGCCGGCCTTCTACGACCGCGCCCGCTTCGCCCCCGACGGGATCGGCGACCCGTCGATGATCGAGGCGGCGGAGACCGTCGCCGCCGCCCATGGCATCGACCGCGCCCGCCAGGACCGCTACGCGCTGGACAGCCACCGCAAGGCGGTGGCCGCGCAAGCCTCCGGCCGGTTCGCCCGCGAGATCGTCCCCCTCGCCCTGCGCGACGGCCGCGTCGTCGAGCGCGACGAATGCCCGCGCCCCGACAGCGGCCTGGAGCGGCTGGCCGCGCTGCGTCCCATCCTGGGGCCGGACGGCACGGTCACCGCCGGCAACGCCTGCCCGGTCAATGACGGCGCCGCGCTGGTGGCGGTTATGTCGGAGCGGAAGTTCCGCGCGCTGGGCCTGACCCGTGGCCTCGCGGTGGTCGACAGCGCGGCGGCCGGCGTCGATCCCAGGCGTCTCGGCACCGGCCCGATCCCGGCTGTGGGCAGGCTGCTGGCCCGCAACCCCGGCCTGACCATCGCCGACATCGACCTCGTCGAGTTCAACGAGGCCTTCGCCGCCCAGGTGCTGGCCTGCCTCGACGCGCTCGGCATCGATCCGGCCCGCGTGTCGGTCGGCGGCGGCGCGCTGGCGCTCGGCCACCCCTATGGCGCGTCGGGGGCGATCCTGGTGACGCGCCTGTTCAGCGAACTGCTGTTCCCCGCCGCCGGCGCCGCGCCGCGCCGGGGGCTCGCCACGCTCGGCATCGGCGGCGGGCTGGGACTCGCCACACTTCTGGAGCCTGTTTGAATGACCAGCGCCCACACGGCCGGGGATGGTTTCCGGTCGGCCTTCCGTCACCGCGCCTTCGCCCTGTTCTGGAGCGCGCGGGTCTGTTCGATGCTGGCGATCCAGATGCAGGTGGTGGCGGTCGGCTGGCAGGTCTACGCCATGACCGGCGATCCGCTCGACCTCGGGCTGGTCGGGCTGTTCCAGTTCCTGCCCACCCTGGCGCTGGTGCTGGTCGCCGGCCACGTGGTGGACAACAACGACCGCAGGACCGTGCTGTTCGGCGCCCTGTCGATCGAGGCGGTCGCGGTCGCCGCCCTGTTCCTGATGACCATGGCGGGGGCGCTGTCGCCCCAGGCCATCTTCGCCGTGGTGGCGTTGATCGGCCTCGCCAAATCCTTCGAGGGGCCGGCGAACCAGGCGATCCTGTCGGCCACCGTTCCGGTCGAGGATCTGCCGAACGCCGTCGCCTGGCAGTCGTCGGGCGTCCAGGTGGCGCAGATCTCCGGCCCGGCGCTGGGCGGGCTGCTCTACATCGCCGGCCCGGCGGCGGTCTATGGCGTCAGCGCGGCGATGCTGGCGCTGTCGGTCCTGCTGATCGCCGCCTGCCGGCCCCGCCCGGTGACGATGACCAGGCGCGCCATGAGCCTGTCCAGCATGCTGGCCGGCGCCGCCTTCATCCGCCGCCGGCCGGAGATTCTGGGGGCGATCTCGCTCGACCTGTTCGCGGTGCTGCTGGGCGGGGCGACGGCGCTGCTGCCGATCTACGCCCGCGACGTGCTGCATGTCGGGCCCTGGGGCCTCGGCCTGCTGCGCTCCGCCCCGGCGCTGGGGTCGCTCGCCATGGCGATGGTGATCACCCGCTGGGGAGTCAAACGCCATGCCGGGCGGCGGATGCTGGTCGCGGTCGCCGGCTTCGGTGTCGCCACCATCGCCTTCGGCCTGTCGGCCGATCCGGTGCTGTCCTTCATCGCCCTGCTGGCGGTCGGTGCCACCGACCAGATCAGCATGTTCGTCCGCCAGACGCTGATCCAGCTCTCCACCCCCGACGAGATGCGCGGCCGGGTCGGAGCCGTCACCTCGCTGTTCATCGGCGCGTCCAACCAGTTGGGCGAGTTCGAGTCCGGCGGTCTCGCCGCCCTGATCGGCGCCGTTCCGGCGGTGGTGCTGGGCGGCGTCGGCGCCGTCGGCCTCGCCGGCCTGTGGGCGGTGCTGTTTCCGGCCCTGCGGCGGGTGGACCGTCTGCTGGGGCGATGACGCCGGGGCGGCCGACCCCGCCACGCCCTTGAAAACATTGCGGGAGGCGCGGAACTCCAACCCTCGCGGGCATCTGGGCTCAAAGGGAGGATTTCGCCGCCCCCGAGGATGGGAATCCCGGCTTCCCCATCGGTTCCGCGTGGGAAACACCGGGATCCGTTCCAGACTTCGCGGGACTGACGGATGTCCAGCCATGCGATGGCGCGGGAATGGTCCTGGGCGGGACCAGGGGAAAACGATAAGTTTGCTATCTAAGGGTTTGGTATATTAGGGTTCTGCATTTTTTCGTATTGTTTCGTGGCGGAAAATTGCGCTATAAAAGTGTTTATCTTCTCTCCGTGAACCACCCCTCCGGGAGTTCCGGGGCGTTGACACCAAGAAAATTGGAGGAATCGGTATGTCGTTTAAATTTGCCGGAGCGTTGGGTTTCGCCGCCTCCCTGCTGTTCGCCGTGCCGGCGCTGGCGGGAAGCACCAATGTCGTTGTACAGAATCTTTCCGGCCAAACTGTCACCGTGTCGGGGACCAGCGTGGGCCTTCCGACCTCGATCGCCAACGGCAGCTCGGGATCGGGCGTATCCAGCTTTTCCTCCGGTCAGCCGGACAACGGTGTTCTCACCGTGTCGGGGGGCGGGAAGTCTTGCAGCTTCTCATGGTCGCGCCCGGGGCAGCAGGTCAAGAATGGCCCGCTTTGCGGGACTTTGACCAGTTTCTCTACGAATCTTGGGGTAGGCTCTTGGAATTGTGGCAATTCGGTGATTAGCCAGCAGCCCTCCCCCAGCTGTTCGGGCACGGTGCGGTTCACCATCCAGTAATATGCAATGGCGGGCATCCAGAAATGATGCCCGCCAGTCATCCCGCTGACGGAGTGCCGAAAATGGCTGGAGCGATCACGGATTACAACGGCCCCAACGTCACACTTGCCGGTGGTTCGGCCTTGAAAAAATTTATGGAGAACACCGCCGCTGCCGCCAAAAAAAAAATTGAGGAGACTGGGAACGTTGAGGGATTCAAGGCAAGCTTTAGGTCCGCTAATGGCGAGATATCTATAAATATCACGTCACAGTTTGGAACTGACCTGAATGGAAAATCTGGCTATGCCTTATCATATCGCTTGGAGACAGCGGACAACGGCATCCAAGTGGCCGGGGGCGAAAGCGGCAGTGACATCGCCGACAGCGGCAAGGATATTGATGAATTTATATCAAGCGCTAGAAAATTAAATGACTGGGCCGGCACAAAATCTTCAAACATGACAGAGGAAGAGGAACTGAAAAACGCAAAAGAAAGTCTTTCTCCAGATCAATACAAAATATTTGTTCAGGGCATAAAAGAATCCAAAGCGGCGTACGAAGCTCAGCAAAAGGAGTTGCGAGGAGAAAAAGGTGATGGATCCTCGCCGGCATCGGGCGGCGGCACGCGGCTTGACCGGATGAAGGCGCGGAGCGAGGACACGGCACGGCTTGCCGAACGGCTGCTGAAGGGTGCCACCGGGCGCGACCAGTCCGGAGCGGCCAGCGCCGCCGAATTGCTGATCTCCTCCCTCAAAGCCCCCGCCACCGACAAACCCTCCGCCCCAAACTCGGACGCGGCGGCGTCCCCGCCCGCCTACAAGCCCGTCGATCTGAAGACTTGAGCAGGGACAGAACAGCACCACACATCGGCCGCGCCTCGATGCCGTGCGCGCCGATCATCCCGCTGACGGAGTGCCGAAAATGGCTGGAGCGATCACGGATTACAACGGCCCCAACGTCACGCTTGCCGGTGGTGCTGCCTTGAAAAAATTTATGGAGAACACCGCCGCTGCCGCCAAAAAGAAAATCGAGGAAACCGGAAGCGTTGAGGGATTCAAAGCGGGATTCACGTCGGCAAACGGCGAGATATCTATAAACATCACATCGAAACCTATCATAGAATCCAGTGGTCGCTCAGGATACGGCCTATTTTACAGCCTGGATACAAATGATCAAGGTGTTCAGGTCGCAGGAAGTCAAGGCATAATTGGCACAACTTTCAACAG
This sequence comes from Azospirillum sp. B510, assembly GCF_000010725.1. NCBI lineage: Bacteria > Pseudomonadati > Pseudomonadota > Alphaproteobacteria > Rhodospirillales > Azospirillaceae > Azospirillum > Azospirillum sp. B510. The sequence goes on from NC_013857.1 coordinate 418,587, forward strand.
CGACGATGTAGATAAATTCGTCTCAATGATATCCGAAACAAATGACAGCCTTGGCACAAAATCAGGCCACATGACAGAAGAAGAAGAACTTCAGTGGGCAAAAAGAAACCTTTCGCCAGATCAATACGACAAGATTGTTCAAGGCATGAAGGAATCAAAAGCGGCGTACGAAGCTCAGCAAAAGGAGTTGCGAGGAGAAAAAGGTGATGGATCCTCGCCGGCATCGGGCGGCGGCACGCGGCTTGACCGGATGAAGGCGCGGAGCGAGGACACGGCACGGCTTGCCGAACGGCTGCTGAAGGGTGCCACCGGGCGCGACCAGTCCGGAGCGGCCGGCGCCGCCGAATTGCTGATCTCCTCCCTCAAAGCCCCCGCCACCGACAAACCCTCCGCCCCAAACTCGGACGCGGCGGCGTCCCCGCCCGCCTACAAGCCCGTCGATCTGAAGGCTTGAGCAGGGACAGAACAGCACCACACATCGGCCGCGCCTCGATGCCGTGCGCGCCGATAATCCCGCTGACGGAGTGCCGAAAATGGCTGGAGCGATCACGGATTACAACGGCCCCAACGTCACGCTTGCGGGTGGTTCTGCCCTGAAGAAATTCATGGAAAGCACCGCCATTGCCGCCAAAAAGAAAATCGAGGAAACCGGAAGTGTCGCAGGATTTAACGCAAACTTTACATCTGCTGACGGTGAAATTTCTGTCAAAATCACATCAAGAGCCATGACTGAGGATAATGGGAAATCTGGATATGGCCTTTTCTATGAAGCCGATACAAAGGATAAAGAATACCAAGTATCTCATGGAGCAGGCGTTCAAGGGGTAACAGATAGCGGAGACGATGTTGATCGATTTATCTCAAGCATGAATAAAATGAATGACGTTCTTGGCACAAAAGCTGCCAAAATGACTGATGAAGAATATCTTCAGTTTGTTAGAAAAAATTTTCCGCCAGATCAATACGACAAGATTGTTCAAGGCATGGAGGAATCAAAAGCGGCGTACGAAGCTCAGCAAAAGGAGTTGCGAGGAGAAAAAGGTGACGGATCCTCGCCGGCATCGGGCGGCGGCACGCGGCTTGATCGGATGAAGGCGCGGAGCGAGGACACGGCACGGCTTGCCGAACGGCTGCTGAAGGGTGCCACCGGGCGCGACCAGTCCGGAGCTGCCGGCGCCGCCGAATTGCTGATCTCTTCCCTCAAAGCCCCCGCCACCGACAAACCCTCCGCCCCAAACTCGGACGCGGCGGCGTCCCCGCCCGCCTACAAGCCCGTCGATCTGAAGGCTTGACCACCGCCCGGCTGGGGAGCGGCGCCATCGCCCGTTCCGTTCGGTCTTTGCCTGTCCGTGGCGCATTGCGTATGCTGTGGACAGTTCTGGTTGTGTCAAGGGTGTTTCCGTGGCGATTATGAGCGCGCCGACCGCATTTCCCGCGATCATACGCTGTATGGTCACCCTGGCCCTGGTGGCCGCCGCTGGTGGCGCGGAGGTCGGGCATGCGCAGATGGCTCCGCAGCCGCGCTATGCCCATGAAGGTAGCGGGCCGCCGCCGCCGTTGAGCGGTCCCGAGCTGCGCCTGACCCTGCCGGAGGCGGTTTATCTCGGGCTACGCCGGAATCACGGGGTCCAGACCGCTTATCTGCAACGGGTGCTCGACGCCTACAATCTCCATGTCGCGGAATCGGCCTTCACCCCGCGGGGAAATCTGCTCTCCACCTTCGACGCCGACCGCACCGGCGGCGGCCGGGGCGTCGCCGTCGGGCTGACGCCGACGGTGCGGACGCTGACCCCGCTGGGAACCATCATCGCCTTTGGCTGGGATCTTCGGCAGAGCAGCCGGCGGCAGGCGGAGGGGGGGCTGGCGCGCGGGGAATCGACGCTCACCCTGTCGGTCATCCAGCCGCTGCTGAAGGGCGCCGGCTATGACACCGCCATGGCCCCGGTGCGCACCGCGCGCTTGCAGGAGCGCTACAACCAGCTTCGCCTGAAAAGCGCGGTCGCCACCACCGTCACCGACATCGCCCGCGCCTATCACCAGTTCGTGCAAACCCGCCAGCAGATCGTCCTGGCCGACGGCGCGCTGCGACGCGCCCGCGAGCTGGAGGCCACCAACCAGGCCCTGATCGCCGCCGGGCGGATGGCCGCGGTCGAGCTGTTCCAGGCCCAGGCGACCACGGCGGCGCAGGAGCTGGCGCTGTCGCAGGCGCAAAGCGCGTTCGACGCCGCCCGGCTCGCCCTGCTGACCCTGCTGGCGCTCGACCTCGACACGCGGGTCGTTCCCGCCGACCGGCTGACTGCCAAGCCGGTGCGCATTGAGGTGAACGAGGTGCGGGCGCTGGCCTTCGACAACCGGCCGGATTACCTGTCGCAACTGATCGCCATCGAAAGCGCCCGCATCGGGCTGGACGTCGCCCGCAACCAACGGCTGTGGGACGTGTCGGTGGTCGCCGGGGTCAGCGTGCCGGGCGCCGGGCGCGGCGGCTGGCGGGCGTCGGAAAATCTGCCCAACACCAAGACCGATCTGCGGGCCGGGCTCCAGCTCAACATCCCGATCAACGACCTGTCGCTGAAACAGCAGGAGGTCCAGGCCAATGTCGGCCTGCGGCAGAACGAGCTTCTGCTGGAACAGCTGCGCGCCCAGGTCGACCAGCAGGTGCGCGACGGGGTGCGGACGGTCGACGCCATGTGGCGTCAATACGCCCTCAGCCGGCAGGTGCGGGAACTGGCCGAACGGACGCTCGCCGGCGAGATGGCCAAGCTGCGCGCCGGGCGGTCGAGCAACTTCCAGGTCGTGTCGTTCCAGGACCAACTGCGCTCCGCCGAAAGCGGCGAGCTGGCGGCGCTGGTCGCCTATCTCGACGCGCTGGTCCTGCTCGACCTCCAGGTCGGCACCACCATCGACACCTGGGGCATCCAACTGAACGATCCGCCGCCATGATGGGTCCGTCCCGTTTCCCTCTCCGGCGGCGGCTGGCGCTGCTGTGCGCGCTGGCGGCCGGCGGCTGCGCGCCACCCGAAATTCCGCTCCCCCGCGCCGCCGCGCCGGACATGGCGGTTTCCACCGGCGGGCTGCCGCTGGCGGCCTACGCCCGCCCGACCGGCGAGGAGGGGGTCTCCCTCCGGCTGGTGCCGCCGGCCGACAGCCCGCCTTCCGCCGCTCCATGAGGCGCGCATGACCATCCTCGCGCTTGATGGCGTGCACAAGAGCCATGGCCGCGCGGCGGGCGCTGTCCAGGTGCTGCGCGACGTGTCGCTGGACATCCGGCGGGGCGAGGTCTGCGCCATCGTCGGGTCGTCGGGGTCGGGCAAATCGACGCTGCTCTCGCTGATGGGGCTGTTGGACCGGCCCGATTCCGGGCGGCTCCGCTTCGAGGGGGAGGAGGTCGGGGCGGCCTCGGCCGATCGGCTGGCGGCTCTGCGCAACCGCCGCATCGGCTTCGTCTTCCAGGCCTTCCACCTGCTGCCCCGGCTGACGGCGCTGGAGAATGTCGCCCTGCCCTTCCTGTATCGCGGCGTGCCGCCGCGCCTGGGCCGTGACCGCGCGGCGGCGATGCTGGAGCGGGTCGGGCTGGGCGACCGGCTGCATCACCGGCCGGAGGAGATGTCGGGCGGCCAGCGCCAGCGCGTCGCCATCGCCCGCGCGGTGGTCGGCGAGCCCGCCCTGCTGCTGGCCGACGAGCCGACGGGAAATCTCGACAGCGCCACCGCCCGCCAGATCATCGACCTGTTCTTCGCCCTGAACGCCGAGCTGGGGGTGACGGTGGCGCTCGTCACCCATGATCCCGCCATCGCGGCGCGCTGCGGCCGTCAGTTGATGATGCGGGACGGGCGCCTGGACAGCCTGATGCCGGCGGATGTCGCATGAGGCGCGTCAGACCGGGGGAGGACGGGGAGAGCGGCGGACGCCTGTGGCGGGCGCTGGCGGCCGACGCGCTGCGCAATCTGGGGGCGATGCGGCAGCGCTCGCTTCTGGCCCTGCTCGGCATCGCCATCGGAACGGCGGCGGTGGTCGCCCTGATCTCCATCGGCGAGAATGCCAGGGAACACTCGATGCGCCAGTTCCTCGCCATGGGGGCCGACATCCTGACGGTCCAGAAGGATTTCAGCCTGTCCAGCCGGCCGGCGACCCTGACCCGCGCCGATGTCGAGCGGCTGCGGACCGTCCCCGGCATCGAGGAGGTCGCCCCGGTGGCGATGCTGGGGGTGGAGATCCGCCAGGGGCGCACCCGTCTGCCCAGCCCCGTCGCCGGCGTCACCCCGGAGCTGTTCGCGCTGGTCCAGGCCAAGGCGGCGCAGGGACGGACGCTGACGGAACAGGACCGCGCCGAGACCGTCGTCGTTCTCGGAGCCGGGCTGGCCCGCCGCCTGGCGGAGGACGGCCAGCCCCCGGCGCCGGGCGGCCTGCTGCGGATGGGCGGCTACAATCATACGGTGGTCGGCGTGCTGGCGGACAGCGTGCCGAACCCGGTACTGCCGCTGGATGTCAACAGCACGGCCTTCGTGCCCTTGTCCGGAGCGCGGCGGGTGTCGGTCAACAGCGACATCACCAACCTCGTGGTCCGCAAGGCGTCGTCCGCCGACGATCAGGCGGTGCGGCGGTCGCTGATCGAGGAATTTTCCGCCGGCCCCCGTCCCCGCACGGTGATGGTGCAGAGCGCCCGCCAGTTGATCGTCGCCATGACCGATCAGGCGCGGGTCCACACCCTGCTTCTGGCCGCCATCGGCGGCGTGTCGCTGATCGTCGGCGGGGTCGGGGTGATGAATGTGATGCTGATGGGCGTGGTCGAGCGGCGACGCGAGATCGGCTTGCGCCTCGCCTTGGGCGCACGCCCGATCGATGTCCGGGCGATGTTCCTGGCCGAGGCGCTGGCGCTCTCGCTCTGCGGCGGGATGGTCGGCGTCCTGCTCGGCCTCGCGGCGGCGGCGCTCTATGCCTGGAACGCCGGGTGGGCGTTCGCGCCGTCCATCCTGTCCCTGCCGTTGGGGCTCGGCATGTCCAGCGGGGTCGGGCTGTTCTTCGGACTTTACCCGGCGGTGCAGGCGTCCCGCCTGGAGCCGGTCGCGGCGTTGCGGGGAGAGTGAGCGCCGATGCTGTCGCCACGAAGGCTAGGAGTTGGTCGATGAAGGCGGAAGGACCACGACCGGCGGACGGCGGGTCGCGCCGGTGGCTGGACAGGCTCGCATGGTTCTGCGGCGGCGCCCTGTGCGCCGGTCTTGCTTTGACCAGCCCGTCCTGGTTCGAGGACGCGCAGGCGACGCTGGCCGGCGAGCGCGCCGCGATGCCGAAGGCCGCACCACCTCCACAGCAGGCGGCACAGGAATTGACCACGCCGATCCCCGCGCTGTCCGTGGCCGGAACGATCGAGCCGGGCCGCACCGTGACGGTGGTCGCCCCCTTCGCCGGATCGGTGAAGGAGAAGCGGTTCGATTATGGCCAGCGGGTCGAGGCCGGTGAGATCCTGCTGGTCATCGATGGCTTCGATATGGATATGCGCGTGCGCGATGCGGAGGCCGCCCTTCTCAAGGCGGCGCAGCGTCTGGACGAGACCAGGACCTGGACCACCGGCGCGGAGATGGCGCGCGCGCAACGCCAGGCCGCCGCCGCAAGGCGGGAAGCCGAGCAGGCGCTGCGCCGGGTACAGGATGCCAAGCCCCTGATCGCCCAGGGCATCATTCCCCGACAGGAATATGAGGATCTGCAAAGGCAGGCCGACGCGCAGGGACTCAACCGCGTTGCGGCGGAGGAGGAGTTGGCCGCCACCGCGAAGCGGGGCGGACCCGACGCCGTCCGCATGGCCGAGCTGGAGCATGCGAGCGCGCTGGCGAAGGCCGAGGATCTGCGCCGGCAGTTGGAGCGTGCGGTGGTCAAGGCGCCGGCATCCGGCATGATCATGAAAGCGCCAACCGCCTCTTCGGCCAATGCGTCCGGCGTCACGGCGATCGAGGTCGGCGCCGGGCTGTCCCAGAACCAAAGCCTGTTCATGATCGCCGAGATGGACAGCCTGGCGGTGGTGGCGCAGGTCGACGAGATGGACGTCAACCGCCTGCGCGTCGGCCAGCCGGTCGACATCACCGGCGATGCCTTTCCGGACAATCCGCTGTCCGGGCAAGTCGCCTGGATCGCGCAGCAGGCGACCGTCGCCGAAGGCGGGGCTTCGCCCGGCGCATCCTTCGCCGTTCGCGTGGCGCTGTCCCCCCTGTCGGACGCGCAGAAACAACGCATACGTGTCGGCATGTCGGCGACTCTGACCGTCGGAACGAATTGAAGGCCCCTCTGCCGAGTGAACCGCTCCGGCTCGGGCGGAAGTCCCATCCCCTGGAAGGAGGAGGGCAATCACGATGAGTCCGGCGGGGCCGGCCAGACATCCTCAAATTCACCGGACATTCACCGTTATGTCATGGTTTTGTTATGAATCGCTCATATTGCAGTGAAACCAGCGATACTTAAATCGGGTCAGAAAGATGCGCAATTTTCTCCTCGCCCTGGCATCCGCGACAATTCTGAGTAGTGCCGCGAATGCCGCCGTCATCTACCCGCTCGACCGGGCCACGGTGCTTGTCGGTTCGCCCTTCGACCTCAAGGTCGAATTCGACAAGGTGGTCAAGCCCGAGGACGTGAAGGTCACGGTGAACGGCCAGGACTATGAGGCCGTCTTCGGCAGGAAGGCGAGCTTCGTCGCGGAGGAGAAGGGCGACAAGGGCAAGCTGCTGGGTTCGGCCCTGCTCCTGCGCGATCTGCGGATCGAGACTCCCGGCAAGTACAAGGTCGAGGTGGTGGCCGGCGACGAACGGAAATCGGTCGACTGGGATGTCTACCCCACGGCTGCGACCCCGAAGGCCAGGAACATCATCTTCCTGCTGGGTGACGGCATGTCCGTCGCTCACCGCACCGGCGCGCGGATCATGTCCAAGGGCATGACCGAAGGCAAGGCCAATGGCCGGCTCTACATGGACGATGTGCCGCCCGTCGCCTTCATCGGCACCTCTTCGACCTCGTCGATCGCGACGGACAGCGCCAACACGATGTCCGCCTACATGACCGGTCACAAATCGGCGGTGAACGCGCTCGGCGTCTATGCCGACCGCACGCCCGACAGCCTGGACGATCCCAAGGTCGAGACCATCGCCGAGGCGCTGCGCCGCAAGACGAAGAAGTCGGTCGGCATCGTCACCACCGCCGAGGTCGAGGACGCCACGCCGGCCGCCCTGGTCGCCCACACGCGCAAGCGCAGCGACAAGGCCGAGATCGTCGAGATGCTCTACAACGTGAAGCCCGACGTCCTGCTCGGCGGCGGCTCCGCCTATTTCCTGGCCAAGTCCGTCCCCGGTTCCAAGCGCAAGGACGACAAGGACTACATCCAGCTGTTCAAGGATGCCGGCTATACGCTGGCGACCGACAAGAAGGAGCTGGAAGCGGCATCCGGCGCGACCTCCGGCAAGCTGCTCGGCCTGTTCCATCCCGCCAACATCGACGTGACGCTGGACCGCGAGTTCCTGAAGAAGGGGACGGTGGACAAGTATCCCAACCAGCCGGGTCTGGTCGAGATGACCAAGGCCGCCCTCGGCCAGGTGTCGAAGAATCCGGAAGGCTTCTTCCTCATGATCGAAGGCGCTTCGATCGACAAGATGAGCCATCCGCTCGATTGGGAACGCGCCCTGTTCGAGACGATCGAATTCGACAAGGCCGTCGGTCTCGCCCGTGACTTCGCGGCGAAGAACCCCGATACGCTGATCATCGTCACCGGCGACCACACCCACGGCGTCTCGCTCATCGGTACCGTGGACGATGACAAGCCGGGCACGGAGATGCGCGAGAAGGTCGGCACCTACGCCGCAGCCGGCTTCCCGAACTACGAGGACAAGGACGGCGACGGCTATCCGGACCGCGTCGACGTGTCCCGCCGCCTGTTCATGGCCGCGAACAACGGCCCCGATCATTACGAGACCTTCCGCCCGAAGATGGAGGGGCCGTTCGTTCCGGCGATCCAGAACGAGAAGAAGGAATATGTCGCCAACGAGGCGTATAAATCCGTTCCGGGTGCGGTCTTCGTCCAGGGCAACATCCCGCGCGACGAGGACAGCGGCGTCCATGCGGTCGACGACGTGGTCCTCCAGGCGATCGGTCCCGGCGCGGACGGCCTGCGGGGCTACATGGAACAGAGCGACGTTTACAAGGTCCTGGCGGACGTCTTCGCGCTCGGTACTCCGAAGGCGCCGTAAAAGGCTGTGCCACGATGGCGGTGCGGGCGGCATCACGCCGCCCGCCTTCATTCTGACGGAGGATGGCGATGAACGGCAGAACACGGGCAACGGTATTGTCGAGTCCGATCCGTCGCCGGCGGGCCCTGGCCATGCTGTCGGGCGCTCCGGTCCTGCTCTCGGCCTCCCTCGGCTTCGCCGCGGAGCCGCTCGGGTTCGATGAGCTTTACCGCAGCTTCGGCGTGCTCGGACTCGAGTTCTCCGAGAAGGTGAAGCGCCTTTCCGGACGCGATGTCGCCATCGAGGGCTTCATGGCCCCTCCGCTCAAGGCGGAAGCGGCCTTCTTCGTCCTGACCCGTATTCCGATGGCTCTTTGCCCGTTCTGTTCTTCCGACGCCGATTGGCCGGACGACATCCTGGTCGTCTATCTGGCGGCGAAACAGACCTTCGTGCAGTACAACGCGCCGATCCGGGCCCGCGGCGTTCTGGAGTTCGGCGGCTGGACGGATCCGGAAACCGGCTTCGTCAGTCAGCTGCGCTTGCGGGAAGCCTCGTTCCGGACCGTCTGATCGCATGCTCGCCCTCGACGTCACCGGCCTGGAAATGCGTTTTCCCGGCCTTCCGGAGCCGGTGCTGGCCATTGAGCGGCTGCATCTGCCGGCGGGCGGCAGGCTTGCCGTGACCGGCGCCTCCGGCTCCGGCAAGAGCACGTTCGTCAATGCGATCACCGGCATGGAGACCGTGGCGCGGGGTGGGGTTTCCTGGAACGGAACCGACATCACGACCCTCACGGCCGGCGGGCGCGACTCCTTCCGCGCCCGCAATATCGGCCTGGTGATGCAGGATTTCCATCTGTTTCCCGGGCTTTCGGCGTTCGACAACGTGGTTCTGCCGGTGCGTCTCGCCCGCCGGCTGACGCGGGAGGAGGCGGACCGCGCCGGTCATCTGCTGGCCGCGACCGGTCTGAAACGACCGCGGCAGAAGATCGAAACCCTGTCGCGCGGCGAAATGCAGCGTGTCGCGGTCGCCCGCGCGCTGCTGTCGCGCCCGGGCGTCGTGGTGGCGGACGAGCCGACGGCCAGCCTTGACCGGCGCACGGGCGAAGAGGTGTCCGAACTCCTCATCCGCCTTTCGGTGGAGGAAGGGGCCACGCTGATCGTGGTGACACACGATCCGTTCCTTGCCGACCGTCTGGACCGGTGCATCCGCTTGGCAAGCGGCCGGATCGATCAGGACATCGCAAAGGCGGCATCCGCATGATCGCGTTCATCCTGGCCGATTTGTGGCGTTTCCGAGCCGGCGCCGCCGCGGTCGTGCTGCTGCTGGCGCTGTCCGTCGCCCTCAGCGTGACGGTGACCCTACAGGAGCGCGCCCTGCGGCTCGGAAGCGCCCGCGCGGCCGAGAAGTTCGACCTCGTTGTCGGCGCGGCGGGCAGCGAGACGCAGCTCACGCTCTCGACGGTGTTCTTGCAGCCCGCCCCCCTGCCCCTGATGCCTGGAGCGGTGTTGGCGAAGTTGGCGGCGGACCCCCGCGTCTCCCTTGCCGCCCCCATCGGGTTCGGGGATTCCGCCTCCGGCTTTCCCATCGTCGGCACGACGACGGCGCTGGTCGCCGCTTTGTCGCCGACACTGGCGGAGGGGGCCGGTTTCGTCCGGCTCGGCGACGCGGTGATAGGGGCGGACGTGCCGCTCGCGCTCGGCAGCGGCATCAAGCCGATGCATGGCACGGCCGAATCGCACGGCCATGTGCATGGCGGCCTGACCTTCCGGGTAACCGGACGGCTGGCATCGACGGGCACGGCCTGGGATCGGGCGATCCTGGTGCCGATCATGGCCGTCTGGCGGTTGCACGGCATGGCCGGTGGAGAGGACCATGATCATGGGCATGAAGACCATGATCATGACCATGAGGAGCATGATCATGGCTCCGATCACGATCATGTGGACGGGGATGCCCATGACGGTACCCCCGCGCCACAGCGCGCCGCCGCCACACGCGAAGCCGGCACCCATGAAACCGCCACCGTCGACGCCGATGCGCCGATCGACGAGCGGTTCGGCGCCGCGACACCGGATGTGCCTGCCGTGCTGGTCAAGCCGAGACGGATTTCCGACGCCTACCGATTGAGGCAGGAATATCGCGCAGCCACCACGCTGGCGGTCTTCCCGGCGGAGGTGCTGACGCGCCTTTACGCCACGCTCGGCGATGCGCGCCGATTGCTGATGGCGATCGCCATGGGCACCCAGACCATCGTCGTCGCCGCCATTCTGTTGGTGACGATCATGCATCTCGGCAACCGGCGGCGGCAGATCGGGGCGCTTCGGGCGCTTGGAGCGCCGGCAAGATCGATCATCGCCCTGGTCTGGGGCGAACTGTTCGTGCTGTTTGCCGTGGGACTGGTCATGGGCATCGGTATCGGTTATGGCGCGGCTCGGATACTTGGCTTCTGGCTGGCGAAGACCACCGCGGTTCCGATGCCCGTCGAATTCGCCGCCGAGGATTTCCTCCTCGCCCTCGGTTGCATGGCCGTCGCCGCCATCGTTTCGATCATCCCGGCCGTGACCGCCCTGCGCGTGAGCCCCGCCACGGCCCTGCGGAACTCCGGGGCCTGACGACATCAAGTGCCACTCCGGCAAAGGGGGTGGCGCGCCATGCATGGCGGCATCGATCGGTATGCCGGCCCCCGCCTAAAAATCCGGACTGCGAGAGCGCGATCGGTTCAGATGGAATCGTCCGAAGCGTGAATCGCACGAAAAAACAGACGGACGCTGGAGTTTCAGATTTCACGCGCCACGTTCCAGCTCGCCACCGATCCCAGAAGGTGGAAGGGCCGTCCACCACATCACATCAGTATACGTTTTTCGACGGGGGAATGACGGCGATGGAATTGCCGGTTCGCGAGATGGTCGAAGACTGCGTGGCGATGATGGAGGAATGGCTGACGCTTCCCCTCGACGCAACGTCGGCGCCCGACACGCCGCGGACTCCGCGCAGCTTCCGCCCCAGGCTGATCGTTCGTGGCTCGTCGCGGCAGTTTGCTGGCACCCCGATTGAAGATTCGCCGTCACGCCGTGCTTTGCCGCTCCACAAGGCTGAAACCAATGTCGACGACACGATCCGATGATGGCGTTCCGCCCAGCTCCGCGAGGATGAGTTCGGCGGCAAGCTCGCCGATCTTCCGGCGATTGAAGCTGATCGTGGAAAGGGAGGGATGCATGTGCGCGCTGAAGGAGAAGTCTCCAAATCCCATGACGGCGATGTCCCCCGGCACGTCCAGCTTTCGCACCTGTGCCTCGGTGATGGCTCCTTGGGCCAGGGGATCGACGGTGCAGAAGACGGCGTCCGGCCGGACCCCGGCGTTCAGCAGATCCGCCAGAGCGGCTCGACCGCGCTCCAAGCTGCCGGGCGTCCCGGTCAACCTGACCGCGACGTCGCTCTTTCCATGCTCCGCCAAGGCCCGCAAAAACCCGTCGCGCCTCCGAAGGGCGCGTTTATCGGACGCCGAAACGACCGCGATGCGATCATAGCCCTTGCCGAAAAAGTGCCTCGCCGCAGCCCGCCCGGCGGCTTCGTGGGAAAAACCGATGGCGATGTCGATCGGGTTCGGTGTCAAATCCCAACTCTCGACGATGGGGATCCCGGCCGCAAGCAACTGCTGGCGCGTACGCGCCGAGTGGTCGATGCCGGTGACGAAGATCGCATCCGGCTTCCGGCTCAACACAGCCAACAGGAGCTTGTCCTCGCGTGAGCCGTCGAACCCAGAGAGGCCCAGAAGAACCTCGTATCCGGCGCCGCTCAAGCGATCGGTCAGCGCTTCGACCGCTTCCGCGAACATGGATGTTCCAATGCTCGGAACGATGGCGGCGACAAGGCGGCTTTGGTTCGACCTCAACCCTCCGGCCATCAGGTTCGGAACGTAACCGAGCTGATCGATCGATCTACGGATGGATGTCAGTGTCTCTTCGGACACCATGGAAGGCTGGTTGATGGCGCGGGACACGGTCATCGTGGAAACGCCGGCAAGGCGCGCGACCTCCTTGAGCGTTACCGCGCTGGCTTCCTTGCCTCGCTTTTTCTGCTGGCGCTGGGCTCGTGGGGGTGTCCGGGAATCCATCAGTCCATCCATGGGTCAACTTCCGTCATTCTATCATCGGTCGAGAACGGCAAGCGCCGGAATCACGCGCCGCGGTCAGCAAACTCGACTACACTCACCCCCCGGATGATATCGATCACATATAGCGGCCATGGACAGCTCATGCCAATGGTCGCTCGGATTCTCGGATTTATTTCCGATATACCTCTTGAAATCGGCGCCAAGACCACCCCTCGCGCCAGAACACGATTGCTCGCAATGGAATAATATAATAACGATAACATAAATTGAACGCGAAGGATGACGTGCTGGCGCGCGCCCTTTGCCCGACCGGAGCGCCCACGCCCCGGCGACAAGCCCACAAGGACGAACACGATGTCTTCTCGAAACGAAGCCGTAAGCTGGATCAAGCTGCAATCGACCTTTCTGCCGCTAACCGGGAAAATTCATGAGGGTTGGCGGGTGTAGCGGCATCCGTTGAGCGGCCGTAGGATTTGGGTGCTGACGCCAACTCCTGCCGTTTCCGGAGCGCCCACCCGCCATGGTTGATCATACCCTGCCGCTGCCCGGCCTGTCACCCGTTGCTGGAAAGCCGGTGATCGGGCGCTTTGATGGCGGCCGCCTGTCCTCCGATGGCGGGCTGCTGGTGCTGCGGGAGGTGGCGAAGCGGCTGCGGATTGCCGATCGGCTGGCCGCCTGTATTGAGGACCCGCGCGATCCAACGCGCACCGTGCATTCGCTGGCCGACATCATCGGCTTTCGCCTGCTGGCCATCGCGGCGGGCTACGAGGACGGCAACGACGCCGGCAGCCTACGCTCCGACCCGCTGTTCAAGATGGCCCTGGAACGCCTGCCGTCCGAGCGTGACCTTTGCTCGCAAGCCACCATCTCGCGCCTGGAGAACCTGCCGGATACCCGCGCACTGCTGCGCATGGGCCGAGCCATGGTCGATCTCTACTGCGCGTCCTTTCGCCAGGTGCCCAAGCGCATCATGCTGGATGTAGACGACACCTTCGACACGGTGCATGGCGGTCAGCAGTTGCGCCTGTTCAACGCCCATTATGACGAGTACGGCTTCCAGCCCATCGTTGTCTTCGACGGCAACGGCCGCTTTGTCACCGCTGTGCTGCGCCCAGCCAAGCGGCCCAAGGGGACGGAGATCCGGACCTTCCTGCGTCGCCTGCTCCGCGCCATTCGGGCAAACTGGCCCAAGACCGAGATCCTGCTGCGCGCCGACGGCCATTACGCCTGCCCGGAGGTGCTGGACTGGTGCGAGGCGGAGGGGCTCGACTACGTGCTCGGTCTGCCGACCAGCAGCACACTGCGCCGTCACGTCACCACGCTGGAGGCCAGCACCGCGGCGCGCTTCCAGGCCATGCCCGGAGCCGACAAGGTGCGCCGCTTCAAGGAATTCTATGACGGGGCCAGCACCTGGAGCCGGGTCCGCCGCATCGTCGCGCGCGTCGAGGCAGGAGACCAGGGCACCGACAGCCGCTTCATCGTCACCAACCTACGCCACGGCACGGGTCGCTGGCTGTATGCCGGCCTGTATTGCGCGAGGGGACAGGCGGAAAATCATATAAAAGCCTGGAAATCCCACCTTGCCGCAGACCGGACCTCCTGCACCAAGGCGACGGCCAACCAGTTCCGCCTGTTCCTGCACGCCGGGGCGTACTGGCTGCTGTGGAGCCTGCGCTCGCTGATGCCGAAACGCTCCCGCTGGCGCACGGTGCAATTCGACACCTTGCGGCTGCGCTTGGTGAAGACCGCCGCGCGTATCGTGGAGATGAAGACGCAGATCAAGGTGCACCTGCCGACCAGCGCGCCTGATCAGGCGATCATCCACCTCGCCCTCGGCCGCATGCCCCGGCTCATCTGCTGAGCACCGGGGCAGCGTGCCCCAGCCGTCACCCAATCCCCTCCACCACCAACTCCGACACCGTCACGCCGCCGTCAGCGCGGCGGCCGACGACGCGCGCCCATACAGCCCAACGTTGATCATCTCAACGCGGCGACCAGACCGCTCGCCACCCTGGTGAATAAAGGCGGCTAAGGAACCCGATCAGCGACGCCAAGGTGCTGACGGGGCGCCAGAAGCCGATGACGGAAATCGCCATCCTGTTCTGCGAGATCGAGACCAGCGAGGGGAACCGTGGCCTGGGCTTCAGCTATTCCAAGCGGGCGGGCGGTCCCGGACAATTCGCCCATGCCAAGGAGATCGCCCCCGCTTTGATCGGCGAAGACCCCAGCGACATCGCCAAGGCCTGGGACAAGCTGTGCTGGGCCGGCGCCTCCGTCGGCCGGACCGGCCTCGCGGCTCAGGCGATCGGCGCCTTCGACGTGGCCCTGTGGGACCTGAAGGCCAAGCGCGCCGGCCTTTCTCTGGCGAAGCTGCTGGGAGCCCAGCGCGAGTCGGTGCGTTGCTACAACACGTCCGGCGGCTTCCTGCCAGGGCGATTCAGAGAAGGTGGATGAAATTCGGGTGACGCGAGTCGTCGGTTGATTCACAAGGCTATCGGCAGGAACCGAGCCGGAGAGTCGGAGCGATGAGGGGTGGACCGCGGACGTTGTGGGAGGTTGTGGGAGCGATCCCGGATCGCCGGGGCCGGAAGGGGCGGCAGTACCCTCTGGCATCGGTTTTGATTTGGCGCTTTCGGCGATGCTGGCGGGGGCCAACGACCTGATGGCGATCTTTCGCTGGGGGCGACGGTTGCCGCCCGAGGCTCTTTACCTGCTGGGCCTGGAGCGGGCGCCGTGTCACGCCATGTACCACTATTTCTTCAAGGCTTTGGACGTTACGGCGGCCGAGGCGGTGTTGGGGGAATGGGCGCGCGGCTCCGGCCCGGTCGGACATGTGGCGCTCGACGGCAAGCGCCTGAAGGGCAGCGCGCCGGCCGGGCACGATGGCAGCGAAGGCGTGCATCTGCTGGCCGCCTTCGCCAGCCGGCTGGGGACGGTGATCGGCCAGTTGCGGGTGCCGCCCGAAGCCAACGAGATCACCGCCGCGCTGACGCTGCTCAAGAGCCTGCCGCTGGGCGGTGCGGTAATCACCGGGGATGCGGTGTTCTGTCAGCGCGCCATCTGCCAAGCCATCCGCGACGGCGGCGGCGATTATCTGTTCACCGTCAAAGCCAACCAACCGGCGCTGATGGCCGATCTCGCCGTCGCCTTCGGTGACGCTTTTCCCCCCGGAGCTGGTGGCGGCGTTCCAGGGCCAGCCCCCGCCTCCCGCCCTGGACGGGCCGCCGCCGGACCGTGAGGGCGCGCAGACCGTGGAGAAGGGGCACGGGCGCATCGAAACCCGCCGCATCACCGTCAGCCGCGAGGTCGTTCCCGCGCTCGACTGGCCCGGCGTGGCGCAGGTCTGCCGCATCGAGCGGACCCGCGAGGTCAAGGGCGCGATCTCGCACGAAACCGTCTACGTCATCACCAGCCTGGACCGCGACCACGCCTCGCCTGCGGCGCTGCTCGCGCTCGCCCGCGACCACTGGGGCATCGAGAACCGCCTGCACTGGAGGCGTGACGTCCTCTTGAGCGAAGACGCCAGCCGGGTGCGATCCGGCGCCGTGCCACAGGCCATGGCGATGCTGCGCAACACCATGCTGGGCATCGCCAATCTCTTCGGCGCCCCACTCCCCGCCGTCCGCATGGCATGCGCCGAAGATCGCTGTGCCACAATCGCAACCGTCAAAAACGGCTTTCTTTGAATGGCCCTGGGCTTCCTGCACACCCCCCTGGACGAGTTGCTGGTCAACGCCGACATTTCCCGCGAGAAAGGCATCGGCGGCATCAAGCTGAAGGTCGGCCAACCGAACTGGGCGCTCGACATCGAGCGCGTTTCCAGGGTGCGCGCGCATCTCGGCGACGCTTTCCCGCTGATGGTCGACGCCAACCAGCAATGGGATCGCCCGACTGCCATGCGCTTGGGCCGCATCCTCGAACAGTTCAACCTGATCTGGATCGAAGAGCCGCTCGACTGTTATGACGCGGCCGGCCACGCGGCCCTGGCCGCGCAACTCGACACGCCGATCGCAACCGGCGAAATGCTGACGAGCGTATTGGAGCACTGGGACTTCATCCGCCAGGGCGGCGCGGATTTCCTGATGCCCGACGGCCCCCGTGTGGGCGGCGTCACACCTTTCCTGAAGGTGGCGACCCTGGCGGAGTTCTCCGGCCTCCAGATCGCGCCGCACTTTTCGATGGAACTGCACATCCACCTTGCCGCAGCCATGCAGCGCGAGCCGTGGGTCGAGCATTTCGAATGGCTCGAACCGTTGTTCAACGAGCGTCTGGAGGTCAGAGACGGCCGCATGATCGTTCCGACCCGGCCCGGTCTCGGCGTCAGCCTGAGCGAAAACGTCGCGATCTGGACACGCGAAACCGCCGAGTTCGGCAAGCGCGCCTGACGACGCTTTGCCGTGGGGAGGCAAGCCTCCAGTCCGGCGGCATGGTTGCTTTCCGCGGTTCGGCCGGGCATCGGAAGAGTCTGTGGATCGCCGGCCAGCACGCGGCGGAAGGGCAATCAGTCGGTCGCCTCCAGAACCTCGCGCGATTCGCCGATGACGGCGCGGAAATGGTGGGTGTCGCTTTGCGCCCGCCCCAACCCGGGGAGATGCCTCGCCGTCGGGCGGACGCCGCCGTCGGCGAGGCCCCTGGCATAGGTCGCGGCGACCTCGGCCACCATTTCCGGATCGCCGGAAATCGCCCGCTGAGCGATGAGGCTTTGGAAATCCAACGGATCGGGCGGACGGCCGCGGCGCAGGTCGAGGACCGGCGCGAGGTTGACGGTCACGCCGATCGATTGCAGGTCCCGCCCATGCGCCTGCGCGAGAGCACGCGCTGCGGCACGGCGCTCGTCGGAGGGGCCGGCCGGCCGGCGCCACCGGGGCCGAGCGATGCGGCAGCCAGGGCGACAGCCGGGACACCCGCGCGCCGCCACCGTGCGGAGGGGAACGACCAGCCAGAGCGGGACGAGCATCGGCCGCCGCAGGGAGAGCCGGCCGCGGCCGTCGCGATCAGGGGCAGCGACCAGCCCTTGACCGGGGTCAGATAGGGATCGTGGATGTTGGCACCGGTGAGAGCCAGCAGCAGGCGGCCGGCCCGCCAGGCGAAAGCCCTCACGGTTCCTCTCCCTGCCAGTCCACGCGCTGGGTGACGGCCATGACCGCCGACAGGACCAGGAACAGGGCGATCGTCCCCACCAACAGCGAGTAGTTTTCCAGTCCGATGAGGAGGTGGAGGAAGGCAAACAGGCCCGCCAGCGCCGCCGCGAAGACCAGGGTCGGACCTGCGCGCCGGGTGACCGCCGCGGTGTAGGCCGTCGCCTGGACCAGGACGAGTGCCGCGCTGATCCAGTAGCCGGCAACATAGCCGCACGGTTCGGCGAAGGACACCAGCAGAAGGGAGAACAGAGTCATCGACAGCCCGAGCAGGCCATACTGGACGATGTGGATGCGCACGCTGGAGAGAAGCTCGAACAGCGCATAGACCGTGAAGGACAGCACGACGAAGAGACTGGCGTATTTCGAGGCCCGGTTGATCATGCGGTAGGTGGGAACCGCCTCCAGCAGCTCGACGCCGACCGAGGGGAGATACTGGGCTTCGGCGGAGTCCAGCAGCGCCGCGTCGGAGCGGAGCGGCGGCCTGGTATAATCGGAGACGTTCCACCGCGCCTCGAAAGCGTCGGCGGTCACGGTCGGGTCCGACGGCAGCACGGTGCCGACGAAGCTCGGCGTCGGCCACGGCGCCTTGATGACCGCGATGGCCTGCCGACTGTCGAGGGTCTGGTGGAAGGCCCCGGTACCACGCAGCGTCACCGTCGCCTGGAACTTCATCTCCACGTTGGTGGCGGGGGCCGCCGCGATGGTCGGACGGGCGGCCAGCGCGGCGCCCCGGCAGTCTTCGACGCGGGCGACCAGCTCCTGGCAGCCGCGCCAGGGGATGGTCTCCCCGTTCCAGACCACGCGGTCCTCGGCCGTCATGCCGGCCAGCCCCGATACCTGAAGCAGGAAGACACTGTCCTGCCAGGAGATGGAACCGCTACGCCCAACCAGCTTTTCGAGGCTGGACGCGAACGGGACCGCGAAGGTGCCGGTCATTTCCAGCGCCGCGGTGTAGACGGTCGCGGAGAACAGGCCGCGCCTTTTGCGCTCCGGCACCAGGGCCGCCTGCGTCGCCAGGGTCGCGGGCGCGATCTTCAGGTAACCGCGGGTCTTGCCGTCGGCGGCGAGATAGGGAACCGCCAGGACTGGTGTCCGCACGATCTGCTCAGGGCTCCAGCTCCGCACCAGTTCCTCCTGCATCTCCGCCTGGCGGTCGGAGCGTTCGCCGATGATCCCGGAGACCGGCAGGCCAGCGATGAGGGTCACCGCCAGAAGCAGGACGATCCGCAGGAACTTCGCGGATCGGCGGTTCCGGCGCACGGGTGGGGGATTGGTTGGGGAATCGGACGGAACGGTCATTCGGACACTCCACGAGGCGATGGCAAACCGGTCCCCAGCGTGACGCCCCGGCATGCCGCGGCGATGACGCGGTTGTGCAGCCGGAAAGGAATCTCCGTGCAGAACTTGTGCAGATTATCGGGTAGGGTTGCGCTGCCATGACCAAGATCCTGCTGATCGACGACGATCCCCACATCCGTGACATCGTCCGCTTCGCCCTGAAGCGGGAGGGCTTCGCCGTGGTCGAGGCCGGGGATGGCGTCCAGGGGCTGGCGCTGGCCCAGGCGGACTCTCCCGACCTGATCCTGCTCGACATCGGCATGCCGGAGATCGACGGAACCGAGGTCTGCCGCCGGCTGCGCCGGGAGAGCCGGGTCCCCATCATCTTCCTGTCGTCGCGCGACGACGAGATCGACCGAATTCTCGGCCTCGAACTGGGGGGCGACGATTACGTTACCAAGCCCTTCTCGCCGCGCGAGCTGACGGCGCGGGTCAAGGCGGTGCTGCGGCGGGTGGTCCCGCCGGAGCCGCCGGTTCCAGAGGGGCCGGCACCGGTCCTTCGCAACAACCGCCTGCGCCTGGACCTGGACGGCGTGCGTGCCTTCTGGGACGAGATGGAAGTGGTGCTGACCGCCACCGAGTTCTGCCTGCTGCGCACCCTCGCCGACCGGCCTGGAAAGGTGTTCAGCCGCGACGCCCTGATGGACGGCACCTATGCCACCGAACGCTATGTCGCCGACCGCACGGTGGACAGCCATATCCGCCGGGTCCGAGCCAAATTCCAGGCGGTGGGCGGCGCTCCTGTCGAAACCGTGCATGGGCTGGGCTACAAGCTGTCGGACTGCCGATGAGATCGCCGTTCGGACGGCGGCCGTCGATCGCGACCGTGCTGCTGGTCATGACGGTGGCGGCACTGGTCCTGCCGCTGAGCGGCCTGTGGATCCTGCGCCTCTACGAAAGCGCCCTGATCCGCCAGACGGAATCGGAACTGATCGCCCAGGCCGGGGTGGTCGCCGCCTTCTACCGCGACGCTTGGCGCCGGGCCGGCGGAAAGGCGGAGGAGCTCGGGCCCCCGGTCGATCCGGCCTGGACACGCCCGCCGGGCTTCGATCCGCCCTGGACGCCGCGGTTCGCCAGCCTCGACCTTGCCGAGGATCCGATCCTTCCCCTTGCCCCCGATCCGGTCCCGGCGATGGCGGGCGACCCGACAGCCGCCATTGCCGGATCGACGCTCGGCCCGATCCTGCGCGAGGCGCAGCGCATCACCCTGGCCGGCATGAGGGTCACCGATCGCCAGGGGGTGGTCGTCGCCAGCACCGGCGAGGAGATGGGCCTGTCCCTGGCGCGGCAGGACGAGGTCCGCCGCGCCCTGGCCGGCGAGGCCGCCAGCGTCCTGCGCGAACGCACAAGCCACGACCGTGTGAGCTACCGGTCCGCTTCAGACAGCCCGGCCGTGCCGGATCGGAGCCGGTCGGTGAGGGTCTTCACCGCCCAGCCCGTGCTCGAGGACGGGCGCGTCGTCGGCGTGGTGGTGGTGTCGCGCACGCCGCGCAGCATCGCCGACACCCTCTACGGCAAGCGCTGGCACCTCGCAGGGCTCGCGGTGCTGTTGCTGGCATCAGTCGGGGTGCTGGCGCGGTTGGGGACGGTCGCCATCGCCCGCCCGCTCCGGGCGGTCACGGGGCTGGCGAAGCGCACGGCGGACGGCGAACGGGGCGTGATGGTCCCGCTGCCGCGCCCGGTGGTGCGCGAGGTCGCCGAACTGTCGGACGCGCTGACCCGGATGGCGAGGACGCTGGAGGAGCGGGCCGACTACATCCGCGACTTTGCCGCCCACGTCTCGCACGAGTTCAAGACACCGCTGACGACCATCCGCGGCACCGTCGAGCTGCTGCGCGATCACACGGACAGCATGCCTCCCGAAGAGCGGGACCGCTTCCTCGCCAACATGGACTCCGAGGCCGGACGGCTGTCCCGCCTCGTCCGCCGCCTGCTCGAACTGGCACGTGCCGACGTGATGACTGTGACCGACGATGCAGTGACCGACGCCGTGCCGGTCGCCGCTCGTCTGGCCGATCGTCATGGCGCGGACACGTCCCTGCCGGCGTCATTGCCGGTCGCCATCGGGCAGGAGTCCCTGGAAAGCGTCCTGGCGAACCTGATCGAGAATGCAAGACACCATGCCGGCGCGGACGCGCGGGTGACCGTCACTCTGCGGGCCGAGGGCGAGCGGGCGATCCTGCGGGTTGCCGACGACGGGCCGGGCATCTCGCCGGCGAATGCCGACCGGGTCTTCGTCCCCTTCTTCACCACCGCGCGCGACCGCAGCGGCACCGGTCTCGGCCTCACAATTGCGCGGGGGCTGGTGGAGGCCCATGGCGGAAGCATCACCCTGCTACCCTCCGAACGCGGCGCCCTGTTCGAGGTCGCCCTGCGCCGGGTCATACCACTCAGGTAAAAATTCCGCCGGGCACCGTGCAGCGCTATGGTGGCGTCCGCACCCGGGAGTTGGCCCCAAGCCGAGGGAAGATATGCAGCCTATAATTGAGATCCGTGGGTTGGAAAAGACCTACGCATCCGGCTTCCAGGCCCTGAAAGGAGTCGATCTCGACATCCGCCGCGGCGAGATCCTGGCACTGCTCGGTCCGAACGGTGCCGGCAAGACGACGCTGATCAGCATCGTCTGCGGCATCGTCCGGGCGACATCGGGCAGCGTGACGGTGGACGGTCACGACATCCGGCGCGACTGGCGCGCCGCGCGGTCCCTGATCGGTCTGGTCCCCCAGGAACTGACGACCGAGTCGTTCGAGAGCGTCTGGGCGACCGTCAGCTTCAGCCGGGGCCTGTTCGGCAAGCCGCCCAACCCCGCGGTGATCGAGCGGATCCTGAAGGACCTGTCCCTGTGGGACAAGAAGGACACCAAGGTCATGGCGCTGTCCGGCGGCATGAAGCGGCGCGTGCTGATCGCGAAGGCGCTGTCGCACGAGCCGCGCATCCTGTTCCTGGACGAACCGACCGCCGGTGTGGATGTGGAGCTTCGCCGCGGCATGTGGGAGATGATCGGGCGCCTGCGCGACAGCGGCGTCACCATCATCCTGACCACCCACTATATCGAGGAGGCGGAGGAGATGGCCGACAGCATCGGCGTGATCTCCGGCGGCCGGATCGTCCTGGTGGAGGAAAAGGCCGCGTTGATGCAGAAGTTGGGGAAGCGGCAGCTGACCCTGCAATTGCAGCCCCCTTTGAACGCCATCCCATCCGAACTCGCCGACTACCCGCTCACGCTGTCGGAGGGCGGGCGGGAACTGGTCTACAGCTTCGACACGCAGCGGGAGCGCACCGGCATCGCCGGGCTTCTCCGCAAGCTGGGCGACCACGGCATCACTTACACGAACCTGCGCACCGAAGAGAGCTCCCTGGAGGAGATCTTCGTCAATCTGGTGAGGGGGCGGGCATGAACCTTCATGCGATCAAGGCCATCTATGTCTTCGAACTGGCCCGCACCTGGCGCACGCTGTTCCAGAGCATCGCCGGCCCGGTGATCTCCACCTCGCTGTATTTCGTCGTGTTCGGGGCGGCGATCGGCGGGCGTTTCGCATCGATCGAGGGCGTCAGCTACGGCGCGTTTCTCGTCCCCGGCCTCGTCATGATGTCGGTCCTGACGGAAAGCGTGTCGAACGCGTCCTTCGGCATCTATATGCCACGCTATTCCGGCACTATCTACGAACTGCTGTCGGCCCCCGTCTCCGCCTTCGAGACGGTGATCGGCTATGTCGGCGCGGCGGCGACCAAGTCCATCATCCTTGGAACGCTGATCCTGCTGACGGCGCGGCTGTTCGTGGATTTTTCCATCGCGCACCCGGTCTGGATGATCGCCTTCCTCATGCTGACATCGGTGACCTTCAGCCTGCTCGGTTTCATTCTGGGTATCTGGGCCGACGGCTGGGAAAAGTTGCAGATCGTGCCGATGCTGATCGTGACACCACTCGCTTTCCTGGGCGGGAGCTTCTATTCGATCAACATGCTGCCGCCGTTCTGGCAGACGGTCACCCTGTTCAATCCGGTGGTCTATCTGGTCAGCGGCTTCCGCTGGAGCTTCTACGGCGCCTCCGACATGCCCGTCGCATTGAGCCTCGGCATGACCGCCCTGTTGCTGGTGATCTGCCTTGCCGTCGTGTGGTGGATTTTCCGCACGGGCTATAAGCTGAAGAACTGACCGGCCACCGGCTTTGCCTGAAGCAGGCAAAGAGAATGCCCTGGCGGGTGAACCGCTCGGGGCCGAGGCTGTCGGCCAAAGTCGGGGAGGAATGAGGTGACCCTCCTCCGAATCGGTGGACATCTCTGCTAGGGCCTGTTGACGTTCACCGCGTTACCAAGATGGTAGCGACGAGGTTAATGGCAGCGGCGAAGCTTGTATCAGTTTTGTCGTATCGTGTGGCGATGCGTCGGGGTTCCCCAGCGCATCGACGACGGCCAGGATCTTGGTCGTCAGCCCGCCACGAGAGCGACCTATGGCCTGCGCCTGAGCCCCCCTTGCGCCGGTACCGTGCTGATGCACCCGGACAATCGGGTCGTCAATGATCGCGTACCGGAAGTCCGCGTCGCTCGATAAAGCGGCGAAGACCTCGTCGAAGACACCGGCCTTGGCCCATCGGCGATAGCGCTGGAACACCGAGTTCCAATTGCCGAACGCTGCGGGCAAGTCCCGCCAGGGCGCTACAACGCGGACGATCCACAGGACCGCCTCCAAAAACAGGCGATTGTCCGCTGCCGAGCGGCCGGGGGCGCCCACTTTGCAGGGAAGAAGCGGCGCTATCCGCTTCCACTGATCATCTCGCGATACAATCCGATCCAAGGCCACCTCCCTTTTGGTAGCCTTGAATCAAATTTCTACGACCATCGGAAGCCCCTTCTCAACGCGAATGTCAACAGGCCCTAGTACTACAGCCGGTCCTTATCGGTTTGGGTGCGTCGTTTCCAATGGGAGCGCCGTGCTCGCTGTTGGTGGCGTCTTCGCCAGATGGACCAATCGATAATGGCGGTGGGTGGCGCGGGGGGCCGGCCGATCAAGGCGACCAGGAGGGCGCGGATCTCGGGCACGGTCAAGGGCAGAAGATCGGCGGACAGGTCGAGTTGATCCTCTCCCCCCGATGGCCGCCGTGCGCACGACGGTGAGAAAGGCCAGGGCCAGCATGGCCAAGGTGACGTGGCGGTGCCAGCCGGTCCACGAGCGCACCTCGTACTGGTCGAGCCCGACCTCGCCCTTCGCCGCCTCGAAGCAGGACTCGATGGTCCAGCGCGACCCGGCGACCCGGACCAATGTGGCGACCGGCGTGCCTTCCGGGGCGAAGGTCAGATAGTAGGTGAGTTTGTCCGGCTCGGCGATGGAGCGGCGCACCAGCAGACCGCGGCACCAGCCCTCGCGCAGGGAAGCGTAGGTTTTGTGCGCCCAGTCGTAGAGGCGTGGCCCCTTGGCTCCGTCGCCAGCACTCAACCGCTGCCAGTCGGTGGCGGTGAAGCCGGTCGTCCGCTCCTTGACCGTATCGAAGCCCATGGGCGCGCGCTGTTTGCTGGTGATCGCCAGCACGTAGCCCAGCGGTTGGCGCTCCAGCCATAGCCGCAGCGCGTAGTCCCCGCCGTAGACGGAGTCGGCGGTCACCCAGCGGCAGGGCAGGCCGGCTGCCACGGCGCGCTCCAGCATCGCCCGCCCCAGTTTCGGCTTGGTGGCGAAGCCGACGGCGTTGGGGACGCCGGCCATCCGTCGGCGTTCGTCGTTGCCAGCCCAGTCCTCGGGCAGATAGAGAGCGCGGTCGACCAGCACCCGGCCGCGTCGGCTGGCGTAGCCGAGGAAGACGCCGATCTGGCAGTTTTCGATACGTCCGGCGGTGCCGGAATACTGCCGCTTCACCCCGACCGAGCGGGTGCCCTTCTTGACGAAGCCGGTTTCATCGAGGACCAGCACGGCCTCATCGTCGCTCAACCGTTCGATGACATAGGCCTGGAGGTCGTCGCGGACGGCGTCGGCATCCCAACGGGTCCGGGCCAGGAAATCCTGCATCGCCGCCGGCGAGCAATCCCCGGCGGCTTCGGCCAACTGCCAGCCATTCTTGCGATCCAGCGGCGCCAAAAGACCTCTCACGTAACGCAGAGCCCGTTGGCGACCGGCCGCGCTGTAGAAGGACCTCAATCCGCCGACCAGCCCTTCCAGGGCATCGGACCATTCCGCCGCTTCCGTCATCTCGGTCATGCTCGGACCCTCCAGTCGGTTCCAAGCTCAACAGGCCGCCCGGCCGCATATTCCGTCTTTCGCGACCGGCTGTAGTACTAGCCACGGTGAAACGGATGGGCGAGGCGGCCCGTCCCCTTGCCCGCTCCGGCGGTCATTGCGGCCTCGTCCTGTCGACCGCCTTGTCCGGACCTCCGATTTCCAGCACCGGGGCCGAAAACAGGTAGCCGCGGTTGTGCACCGTCTGGATCGGCGCCTTGCCGCCCATGGTGATCTCTATCTTCCGGCGCAAGCGGGAAACCAGCACGTCGAGGCTGCGGTTGCCGGACTCGTCCTCGCGATAGCCCAGCGCCACCAGCAGCGCGCCGCGCGAAACGGTCGCCCCCGGTTCGAGCAGCATGGCGTCGAGCAGACGCATCTCCGACGAGGTGACCTGCACCGTCCGCCCACGGGGGTCGCGCAGCAGCCAGTCCACATGGTCCAGCACCCAGGCGTCGGCCGCCGGACTCTCCACGGCGGCGACCCGGCCCGACGCCGGGCTCTCGCTTGCCGCCGCCGTCCGTCTGGGCAGCCGCCCGACCAGATTGAGCAGGGCGGCGGCCAATTCGCGACAATCCACCGGCTTGACGAAATAAAGGTCGGCGCCGCTCTGAAACCCCTTGATGCGGTCTTCGGAGGCGCCGCGGGCGGTCAGCATCACCACGCCGATCTCCCGCCGTCGGCGCAGAAGGGAGGCGATCTCGAATCCCTCCTGATCCGGCAGCCCGACATCGATCACCGCCACATCGATATCCATGGTCGCCAACGCCTGGAAGAACTCCAACGCCGTGCCGACGCCGATGGTGGTGAACCCCGTCAGCTTCAGATATTCCTCGATGCTCTCGCGCAGGTCGCCGTCATCCTCGACCAGGATCACGCGCGGCCGCAAGGCGCCTGCTTGATCATGCCCGGCCATGCCTGCGGGCTTCGGATCGGTCATTTCCATCTCCCTCCCCCCTAACTCTCTCCGGTGACCGCCGGGGCGCCGGCCGCCCCCATGTCCAATGCCGGGATTTCAACCGTTGCCGTGGTCCCCACCCCGATCCGGCTCGCCAGGGACAGGCGGCCGCCATGCAGTTCGACGATGCGCCGGGCAAGCGCCAGCCCGATGCCGGTTCCCGGCATGCTCTGAGCCTGCTGCGACCGGAAGAACTTGCCGAACACCCGTGGCAGATCGGCCTCGGCGATCCCCATGCCGCGATCATTCACCTCCACCCGCAGCCAACCCTCCGCCATCGTAACGCCGATCCGTACCGGCCGGTCGGCCGGCGAGTATTTCAGCGCATTGTCGAGCAGATTGACGAACACCGTGGTCAGCAGCGGCCGGTCGGCCAGCAGCATGACATCCGCAGCGCCCCCTCCCACCGGCCGCTCATCCATCGCCCAGCCGTCCGTCGCCCGGTCCTCCATCGGTTGGCCTTCGGTCAGGACGATCACGCGGTCCGGGGAGTGGCTGCGCACGATCGACAGCGCCTCGTCCAGGCACTCGGACAGGGCCATCGGCTTCCTGGTCGCCGCCAGCCCGTCGACATCGATCCGCGCGCGCTGCAAGCCGACATCGACGATCTCGACCAACCGGTGAACCGCCCGTCTCATGCGGGCGAGCGGGCGTTCAAGCCCGCTGCGGTCGACGCCGTCCATATCGCTCCCGATCCGCAGAGCCAGCACGTCCAGGCTGGCGCTGATCACGGACAGCGGGGTGCGGTATTCGTGCGAGATCATGTCGACGAACTGGGTGCGGTCGCGGGCCGCCTGCCGTTCCGCCATCAGCGCCTCCTCGAGCTGGTGCGTGGCCTCCATCAGCTGCCGCGTGCGGCCGGCGGCGAGGGTCTGGGCATGCTCCTCGGCATCGCGTGCCGCCGCCAGCGCCGCCTGCTGCGCCTCCCGCCAGTCGCGCTCGGCCTGCTTGACCCGCTGGGCGAGGCTGAGGGTCATCAGCAGCATGTGGAATAGCGCCCCCGCCATGTTGCCGTATTCGATGGACTCGATCATCGGCAGAAGCCCGACATTGCGCAGCAGAAGCATCACGCCGCCGACAAGCGGCAGCAGGAAGGCCAGCAGCCACAGCCGGGCCTGACGATGCCCGCGCAGCGCCAGCCTGAGCGACAGCAGCGCCGCCAGGATGAACAGCATGGCGGCGACGAACTGGATAACGGCGCCGATCGCCGCATACTGCCCGGCGAGTGCGACCAGGGTGCCGGCCAGACCGACCGCGACCATGACGGTGATCGTCCCCCGCAGCACCGGATTGCCCCGCCGCAGATCGAACAGCGCCCCGGTGAACAGCGCCCCGAACAGCAAGACCGCGCACAGCGCCGTCCCGATCAGCCAGTCGGCGATGCGGTGCGCGCCGGATGGCCACAGCAGGAACAGCATTCCGCTGACCGGCAGGTTGCCCGCCAGCATCGCCAGCACGTAAAGGCCATACCAGCCATAGACCCGATCACGCAGCCACAGCCAGAAGACGAGGTTGATGGTGCCGATCATGACGGCGATGCCGAACCAGGCGCCGAGGACGGACAGGTCCAGCGTTGCATGCGTCATGAAGGCGGACGGCGACCACAGCCGCAGACTGAGCGCCGTGGTCCGCGCCGTGGCGATGCGGATCAGGATCACCGTCTCGCGACCGGAGCGCAGGGTCACGGGAACGACGAGGGAGGGAAACGGAATCGGCCGCCCGGCATAGGGCAGACCATCTCCCAGGACCGTCTCGACGAACGCGCCGTCATCGTCACCGGCCGGCGCATAGACGCGCAGTTCGTTCAGATAGGGCGGCTTCATCTCCAGCAGACGGTCGATCGCCGCCGGCGCGGCGGATGGTGAGGCGGCGGGCGCCGTGTCGGATGGCGAATAACGCAGGCGGATACGGACCCAGGTCGCCCCGGAAACGAATCCGTGGGCGAGGAAGCCGGGAATCGGCCGGAACGAGCCGGCCGCCGGACCGGAGCGCAGGTCGTCCAGGCCCAGCCCGCCGCCCGGGTCGGACAGAACCTCCAGATGGCCCGCCAGCGACAGCGACTGATCCTCCCCCCGGACGGTCAGCGGGGCCGCCGGCGGGGGCGGATCCACCGGAACCGCCCTGACCAGCCACGGCGCGGCCAGCACCACGGTCAATGCCACGGCCAGAGGACCGACCAGCAGCCCGATGACGACACCCCTTCGCACCGTCCGCTCCCCCGCCTTTTCCGGCACCGGCCTGCCGGGCCGCGCAAGCTTAATTCATTGCGGGCATTTCCGAACGAACTGCACGCCAACCGCATTCTTCCACAGATAACAAAAACAACATCAAGTCATACCCGCCGAATCCATCGAGCCATTCAATTACAATCACGAAATGATACAAAAGACATCACTATTCATTCTGCATACCGCGGTGTGGTTAGATATTGTGATGTTTGTTGATATAGATCACCTGTACCTTTCATCCAAAGAAGAGCTAGATATTGGCCGGGCCTTATTGCTCTTGAAATTATCGATATCTACCCCGGGGCATGGTCACCAGTGGGCAGCCCCCATTCTCATTCCTGCGGAGACGGATATGGCGACCCAGACCGGTACGAAGCCAAACATCATTCTGCTGACCCTGGATGAAATGCGCTTTCCCAGCGAATTTCCCAACGGTGTCCAGTCCGCCGGGGAATTCCTGGCGAAATACATGCCCTATACCCACCGGATGCTTTGGGAGAAGGGGGTGAAGTTCAGCAACTACCAGACCGCCGCGGCCGACTGCACGCCGTCCCGCGGGGTCATGGCGACCGGTCTCTACGCGCAGCAGACCTGGCTGATGCTGACGCGCGCCAACATGTTCAACGCGCAAAGCACGGCGGCGCCGCAGCCATCCCTGGAGACGGCCTTTCCGACCTACGGCAAGCTGCTGCGCGAACAGGGGTACGACACACCCCTGATCGGCAAGTGGCACATGTCGAACTACCCCGCCGGCCCGACCTCGGCCGCCGCCTACGATTACCTGGAACCCTACGGCTTCGAGGGGCTGACCATGCCGGACCCGCTGGGTCAGCCGGGCCAGGGATCGGGCGCCACTGTGGCAAGCCCTCCGCCGGTCGGCGCCGACCCGGTCCTGAGCGATGCGAACATCGTAGCCCAGGCGAATTACTGGCTGAAGAGCCGTTCGAGCAGCGGCAACCAGAAGCCGTTCTGCCTGACGGTTGGGCTGGTGAACCCCCATGACAAGCAGTTCTTCTGGGCCGGCATCGAGGGCGCCGTCTATCAGGAGCAATACAAGAAGGCCGGCAAGACGGCGCCGGTCGCCTACACCGGCATCGTCGCCGGCCAGTCCGACCCGCCGGACTACGGCTATCAGCTGCCGGCGAACTGGCAGCCGGCCGACGCGCTGCTGGAAAGCGGGGTGAAGCTGCCCCGGCTGGGCCGCGATTTCTTCTCCTATGTGATGACCGGCGACGTCAGCGACGATCCCAACCAGACCGATTTCACCATGGCGCCCACCCCGGTGACGGATAGCGTGGTTCCCTATGCCCCCTTCGGCTATTGGACGAAGGCGCTGGACATGTACACCTGGGCGATGAATCAGGTGGACATCCAGATCGGCCAGCTGATCGGCAACCTGCCCGAGGATCTCGCCGCCAACACCGTGATCGTGTTCACCTCCGACCAT
Source organism: Azospirillum sp. B510 (assembly GCF_000010725.1). Taxonomy (NCBI): domain Bacteria; kingdom Pseudomonadati; phylum Pseudomonadota; class Alphaproteobacteria; order Rhodospirillales; family Azospirillaceae; genus Azospirillum; species Azospirillum sp. B510. Next base: position 448,219 of record NC_013857.1, read on the forward strand.
GGCGAATATGCCAGCGCCCATGGTTTGCAGGGCAAGGGCTTCAGCGTCTACAAGGAATGCCTGAACGTTCCCCTGATCGTCGTCGATCCGCGTCCGGACGGCGTGGTTTCCGCGCCGGACATCATCCGCGAACAGCTCGCGTCCTCCGTCGATCTGGTTCCGCTGCTGGTGTCGATCGCCCGCGACGGCACCGAATGGATGCAGGAGGAGCCTTACAAGGCGCTCTACGGAACGCGGGCGCGCCTGCTCGACATCCTGCGCGACCCCGGTGCGCCGGGCCGCAAATACGCCCTCTACACGACGGACGAGGCGTTTCCGACCAGCTACAACTACCTGAACGCTCCGTTCCACGCCATCGGGGTGGTCACGCAACAGGGCAAGCTCGGCACCTATGCCTTCTGGGATCCCAGCACGAATGGCGGGCAGCCCCTGAAAGCCGGCCAGGAGGTCGAGTATTACGACTACACCGCCCCGGATGGCAAACTGGAAATGACCAGTACGGCCGACAGTCCGGCGGCGCGGGAGCTGCTCCACACGCTGATGACCACGCTTCTTCCCGATGAGCTTCAGGCGCCTTTGCCGGAGCAGTATCAGGCGGCGCAGCAGAATGCCCTGGACGCCTATTGGAAGTATGTGAAGGGGATCGACGCGGTGTCGATGATCGGCGGCCGCAGCAGCTGACGCCACCCCGGGGCTGGAGCGTCCCGCGGCCGAAAGGACACCGGGTTACTTGTTCGGTTGCGGAACGCTTTCGGGAGGTGAGCTGTTGGGCTATCCATAAAGCCGGGCATGGATGACGCTGGCGCCGCCGGGTCGGCGTGTGCATGCCAGTCGGACGGGCCAGTCGGGCGGCCAAGGCAAGTTCTTCCATAGGGAAAGTTTCATCGAACCGCCGGGTCCGGCCTCAGCCGGCGGAGCGGACCTTATGGACGAACGAGTCCACCGCCGCGCCGAGCCGGGTGGATTCCCCGACCAGACCGTTGGCGGCCGCCAGCACCAGATCGGCGATGGTTCCGGTCTCGTTGGCCCCGTCGATGACGTCGTCGATGATGGTGCGGACGTCGCCGGCGCCGCTGGCCGCGCGGCTGGCGCTCTCGGCGATTTCCTGGGTCGCCTGGCTTTGTTCCGTCACGGCGACGCTGATCGCGCCGGAGATCTCCGACATGCTGGCGATCACGCTTCCGACCCCGTGGATCGCCTCGGCGGCCTTGGCGGCGGCGGCGCGGATGTCCTCGATATGCCGTTCCACCCCCAGGATCGCGTCGGAGGTCTGCCGGGCCAGCGCCTTGACCTCCTGGGCGACGACGGCGAATCCCTTGCCCGCCTCGCCCGCGCGGGCCGCCTCGATGGTGGCGTTCAGCGCCAGCAGATTGGTGCGTCCGGCGATGGAGTCGATCAGACGCACCACCTCCCCCACCCGCTCGGCCGCCTTCAGCAATTCATCCATCGCCTCTTCGGAGCGGCGCGCGCCGGTGACGGCGTTTGCCGCGATCCGTTCCGACGCGACCACCCGTTCGCCGATGTCGCGGATGCTGGCGGAGAGCTGTTCCGCCACCTCCGCCACCACGTCCACGCTCCTGGCGGCCTGGCCGGCGCTGCCGGCGGCGTCGGTGGAACGCCGGTTTGCGGTGCCGGCGACCGCCGCCAGCTCGTCCGCCGTCCGACGCATGTGCGCCGCCGCCGTTCCCACCGACTGGACGACATCGGCGATTTCGGCCTTCAGGCTGTCGGCCAGCCGCTCCAGCGTCAGCCGCTTGTCCGCCTCGGCCGCGGCCTGCAACCGATCCTGCTCGGCGCGCAGCCGCTCGGCCTCGTTCATCGCCCGCTGGAACACCATCACGGCGCGGGCGGTCGCGCCGATCTCGTCCCGACGCTCGACGCCGTGGATGGCGATGCCCAGCTCGCCGTCGGCCAGCCGGGTCAACGCCCGGACGGCGCGGCCCAGGGGTCGCGACACGGAATAGAGCGCCAGCAGCAGGGCCAGCACCAGCGTCAGCCCCGCCCCGGCGGCCCCGCTGGTCACCGTCACGCGGATCGTCTCGTCATAGCGGGCCTGGGCCGAGCGGTCGGCGGCCTCGATCGCCTGATGCACGTCGCCGCTCAACCCTTCGAACTGGGAAATGACGAAGCTGGGATCGAGACGCCCGCTGCTGAGGATATTGGCGGCGGCGGCGCGGTCGCCCTTCTCCACCTCCGCCCGCGCCTCGTCCACGACGGTCATCAGGGTGATGAACTGGGCGATGCCGGAGTCGATATCCTGGTCGCGTTGCGGCAGGATCAGCTTCAGGACCTCGGCATTGGCGACGAAACTCTGCTTGAGCGTCTCCAGGTCGCGCTTCAGGAAGCCGAGATTTTCCGGATCCTCCTCGGCGACCATCTCCCGCACCATACCGTTGATCGAGCGGGCGGCGCCGGACGCGGCATAGGCGGCCTTGCCCCGCTCCGACAGATCGACCACCCGCTGATAATCGTCCTTGATCTGAGCGGTCTGCGCGATGCCGTACCACAAGGTCGCCACCGACACCCCCATCATGATCGCCAGGGGAACCATGATCTTCACCACGATCGGCAGATGGTTCCACGGGACGAACAGACGGCGGAGGAGCGGCCTGATCACGGGCGGCCGCGAGACAGGCTGATGCGTCGGTCCTTCGCGGCGCTCGTCCATCGCATCCTCCTCCCTGGGCCAAAGCGGGGGCATCATGATTGCAGAGCGCGCCGGATCAACCGGCTGACCTCCCCATCGTGGCGGAAGCCGGCTGCCTGCGCCGCCGTGGCGTCGAGCGGCGGATAGGCGCCGAACCCCGCCTCCAGCGCCGGATCGGGCGCATAGCTGATCAGGCCGCGGCGATCCTCGCCAAACATCGCGGCCAGACCGTCCACCAGCTCGGCGATGCTCAGCCGCAGCACCGGAAGCGTGAACTCGCGCCGGGCGGCCAGGACCGAGGACGGCAAGGCGGCGGCGTGCAGGAGGTTGTCGACGCAGGCCCCGACCGACATCCACCAGGCGACCGCCCGCGGCGACACCGGACAGACGAAGGGCCGCCCTTCCGACAAGGTCCAGAAGATCTCGCTCATGAAGGCCGACAGCAGGCCGTTCGGCGCCGGGGGCCGGGCGACGATGCCGGGAAGCCGCAAGGCGCAGCCATCGACCCAGCCGCGCCGGGCGTAGTCGCGCAGCAGGACCTCGGCGGCCAGCTTCTGCGCGCCATAGCTCAGCGACGGGCGTAGCGGGGTGGCGTCGTCCACCAGGGCCGGCAGCGGAGAGCCATACACCGCGATGGTGCTGGTGAAGACCAGCCGCGCCGGCGGCAGATCGGGGTTGGCGACCGCATGGCGGCGCAGCAGCTCCAGCAGCTCCAGCGTCGCCTGCAGATTGACGTCCAACCCCAGCTCGTACTGCCGTTCGGCGGCGCCGCCGGGAATGCTGGCGAGGTGGAAGACCGCGTCGCAGCCATCCTCCAGCGCGGTCGCCAGAACGCCGTCCTCGGCGATCGAACCCGTCACCCGGCGCACGCGGGGGTCGTCCGCCATCCGATCATCCAGCGTCAGATCGACCAGCGTCAGAGCCTCAACCGTCCCGTCGACCAGCAGCCGCCGGGTCAGCGCCCGGCCGACGAAGCCGTTCGCCCCGGTGATGACGATGCGTTTCATGAAGACCTCACAAATCCAGAACCAGCCGGCCGCTCCGCGCCCGCGAACAGCAGGGGGTAAAACGGTCGTTGGCCGCGCGTTCGGCCTCGGTCAGGAACAGGTCGCGATGATCGGGGATCCCCGACAGGACCGGCGTCACGCAGGTGCCGCAGACGCCCTGTTCGCAGGACACCGGGATCTCGATCCCCTGCCCGGCCAGCACGTCGATCACCCGCTCCTCCGGCCCGACCCGGTAGACCGCGCCGGTGCTGGCGATCTCCACCTCGAAGGCGCCGTCCTGCGAAACGGCGGGGGCCGGCGCCGCGCCGAAATACTCCCGATGCAGCCGCTCTTCCGCCCACCCCTGCGCCGTCGCGGTCTCCAGGATATGGGCGATGAAGGGAGCCGGACCACAGACGTAGAGATGGGCGTCCGCCGCCGGATCGGCCAGAATCCTCCGGGCGTCCAGACGTTCCGTGGCCGGCGCGTCGTCGAACCAGAGCCAGCTGCGCCCGGCGAAGGGCGGCGCGATGAACCGCTCGCGGAAGGCCATGCGGTTGCGGGTGCGGGCGGCGTAGTGCAAGTCGAACGGGCGACCCAGCGTCACCAGCCGTTCCGCCATGCACAGGATCGGCGTGATGCCGATGCCGCCAGCGAACAGCAGCGTCTTCCCCGCCGTCTCGTTCAGGGGGAACAGGTTGCGCGGCTCGCCGACCTCCAGCCGGTCGCCCTCCTGCACCCGGTCGTGCATTGCGATGGAGCCGCCGCGTGACGCCGGGTCGCGCAGGACCGCGATGACGTAGCGGTGGCGCTCCTCGGGCGAGTTGCACAGCGAATATTGCCGGACGAGTCCGTCCGCCACCCGCACATCGATGTGCGCCCCGGCGGTGAAGGCCGGAAGCGGCCCGCCGTCCGGCCGCGTCAGTTCGAACAGCCGGATGTCCTCGGCGATCAGGCGGACGCGGGTGACCAGAAGCTCCATCATGCGCCGGCCGCCTCCGGCGCGCTCTGCGACCGGGCAAGCTCCTGTTGCTCGGCGGCGATCAGGCGGTCGAGGACGCGGCGCGCCCGGACCCCCGCGGCGTCGCCCACCAGAAGCACCGGCTTCAGCGACCAGAATTCGGCATCCCCCATCGCCTTCTGCTGGGCTTCCAGCATCGGCAGATCCTCGGTGCGGAAGGGGACGCTCAAACCGTCAATCTGTTCTTCGGCCAATTGAGCGCCGAACGGTCCCATCGCCTTGGGGAAGGAGATGCTGAACCAGTAATGGGTGGTGGTCGCGGTTTCCGGGGTGAACAGGTGACAGGTCGGCGTGTCGCGCCCTTCGGCGCGCGGCCGTCCGCTCGGCACCGCTCCGGCGAGCAGCACCATGTTGGCGGGGGCGTTCCACCGCACGTCGATCCAGCGGTCCACCGGAATGCCCGGTTCGATCCCCATCGCTTGGTAGAGGAAATCGGGCATGATCTCGCCATGGGTCGTGCGCAGCGACCACACCGTGTTCCCCTCCTCCTTCACCTCGGTGACGGCCTGGGCGACCGCGTCCGATCCCAGCGTGCTGGCGTGCAGGAACTGGATGTGCGACAGATCCATGATGTTGTCGTTTTCCAGCATGTAATTGGCGTTCACCCGCAGGTAGCGCTTGCCCACATGCTGGCTTTCCGGGTCGAGACAGCCGAAGTCGGGGATCGCCGCCGGGTCGGCCTTGGCCGGGTCGCCCATCCAGATCCAGATCAGGCTGTGCCGCTCGACCAGCGGGAAGGCTTCGACCTTCGCCGCCTTCGGGATGGTTCCGTTGCCGTGGGGGTTGCGGGTGCAGGCCCCCCGCCCGTCGAATTCGAGCCCATGATAGGCGCAGCGCAGACTGTCGCCCTGCACCGTCCCCAACGACAGCGGCGCGAAGCGGTGCGGGCAGCGGTCGAACAGCGCCCGCGCGGTCCCGGCGGCGTCGCGGAACAGCACGACCGGGCGATCCAGCAGGGTGCGGGCCAGCGGACGGTCGGCCGTCACCTCGTGATCCCAGGCGGCCACGTACCAACTGTTCATCAGATAGGCCATGGAATGACTCTCCCTCTCTCTTTCTTGGATTGACCCTCAGGGCGCCGGCAGCGCGGAGACGCCCGCCGCCGGCGCGCGGTCGCCTGCCCCGCCCCGCGCCCCGCCCGCCGCCCTGGCGCCGGGGAGCAGGAAATAGGCCAGGGCGGGCAGCAGGATGAGCGCGCCGGCCATGTTCCACAAGAACATGAAGGCCAGCAGGATGCCCATGTCGGCCTGGAACTTGATGTCGGAGAAGCCCCAGGTCGCGACCGCGGCGGCCAGCGTCACGCCGGTCAGGATGACCACCTTGCCGGTGAAGATCAGCGCCCGGTAATAGGCCTCCGACAGCCCCATTCCGGCCCGCATCATCGCCAGCGTCACCGACAGGATGTACAGCGCGTAATCGACGCCGATACCCACCCCCAGCGCGATCACCGGCAGGGTCGCGACCTTCACCCCCATGCCCAGCGCCACCATCAGGGCCTCGGCCAGGACCGAGGTCAGCATCAACGGCAGCACCGCCACCAGAACCGCCTGCCAGGAGCGGAAGGTGATGAAGCTGAGCGCCATCACCGCGCCGTAGACCAGATACAGCATCTCCCGCCACGCCTGCTTCACCACGATGTTGGTGGCGGCCTGGATGCCGGCGCTACCCGCCGCCAGACGGAAGCGGATGGTCTCCGTGTCGTTGTCGGCGGCGAACCGCTCGACGCGGGCGACGACGCGGTCCAGCGTGTCGGCCTTGTGGTCCTTGAGATAGACGAACAGGGTCAGCAGGTTGCAGGCTTCGTTGTAAAGGCCGCGCGGCGCGCCGGCGGTGACGAAGTTCAGCATCGACTGGTTCTTGATCAGCTCGATCCATTTCGGATTGGCTTCGTTCAGGCCCGACAGCACCTCGCGGTTCAGGCGCGCCAGGGAGTTGGTCGCCTCGACCCCCTCCAACTGCTGCAACTCCCACTCCAGCGCGTCGAGACGGCGCAGAACCTCGTAGCCGGCGCAGCTTCCCTCCCCCTTGGTCTCCACCATCACCGCGAACACGTCGCTGCTGGCGCCGTAATGGGCGTTGATGTAGGCGACGTCGCGGTTGTAGCGGGAGTCCGGACGCAGTTCCGGCGCGCCGGGGTCGAGGTCGCCGATCTTCAGCCCCTCGGCTCCCCACAGACCGACGACGGCCAGGACCACCGCGCCCGCCACCGCGACCGACGCGCCGGCGCGCCCGGTGAAGCGGTCGAGGAAGGCCCAGACCGGATGTTTCACGCCGGTCGTCTGCCGGGCGTTGTCGGTCTTCAGGCTGCGCGCCGCGGCGGACGGGCTGACCCCGGTGTAGGAGAGCAGGATCGGCAGCAGGATCAGGTTGGTGAAGATCAGGACCGCCACCCCCAGGCTGGCGGCGATCGCCAGTTCGCGGATCACCTGGATGTCGATCACCAGCAGCACGGCGAAGCCGACGGCGTCGGCCAGCAGCGCTGTCAGACCGGCCAGGAACAGGCGGCGGAAGGTCAGGCGGGCGGCGACGTATTTGTGCAGGCCGCGGCCGATGTCCTGCATGATGCCGTTCATCTTCTGGGCGCCGTGGCTCATGCCGATGGCGAACACCAGGAACGGCACCAGGATCGAATAGGGGTCCAGCGCCATGCCCAGCAGCGGCAACAGCCCGAGCTGCCAGACCACCGCCGTCATCGAGCTGACCACCACCAGCGCGGTGGAGCGCACACAGCGGGTGAACCACAGGACGCACCCCGTGGTGATGGCGATGGCGACGGCCAGGAACAGCAGCACCTCGCGCAGCCCGTCGAGCAGATCGCCGACGATCTTGGCGAAGCCGGTGACGTGCAGCTCCAGCCCCGGCCGCTCGAAGCGCTTGCGGATCTCCTCCAGCCGCTGGGAGAACACGGCATAGTCGAACGGCTTGCCATCGGGCAGCGCGCTCAGCAGCGGCACGTAGAGCGCGCTCGACGTGCCGTCCAGCGCCACGATCTGGCCGATCTCGCCCGACCGCGCCACATTGACCCGCAATTGCCCGAGGCTGGCGGGCGACCCGTCATAGCCGTCGGGAATCACCGGCCCGCCGTCCATGCCGTCTTCGGTCACCCCGATCCAGCGGGTGTTGGGCGTCCACAGCGATTTCATGAAGCTGCGGTCCACGCCGGGGATCAGAAACACGGCGTCGTTGATCTGGCGCAGCGTGTCCAGATAGGCCGGCTCGTAAATCGAGCGCCCACCGTTCGACACGACGATGCGCACGGCGTTGCCCAGGCCGCGCAGATCCTGCTGGTGCTCCGTATAGGCGGCGATGAAGGGATGCTGGTGGGGAATGGTCTTTTCGAAACTGGCGTTCAACCGCAAACCGGACGCCTGCCACCCCAGGATCAGCGTGATCGCCAGACACAGGCACACGACGATCAGGCGGTTGTTGAACAGGATCCGCTCGACACGGGACCCGGTTCGCGGATTGAAGTCGGCGAGGTCCTGGATCTCGGGCGGGCTGACGGTGGGGGAGACTGCCATGGTGGTTCCAGACTGTCGGAGAATTCAGGGAAGGACAGAGGTCAGGGCGCGGCGGAGGCGCCGGAGGCGGGAACCCGCCACAAACCGCGCAGCGTGGCGACGACCAGCGACCCGTCGCCGGCAGCCAGAAGGCCGGTCGGCATCGGCAGCGGCGGCAGGGGCAGAGGCGAAACGGAGAGAGACACGCCACCCCCCTCCTGCGTCGCCAGGATCTGCCCGGCCTGATTGGCCAGCAGCAGACGGTCGGGAGCGCCGTTCACCGCCGGCGCTCGTCCGGACGCCGTCACCGAGACCGGGCCGGGCAGCTCGATCGGCTGCCAGCTTTCACCCCGGTCGGCGGAGCGGAAGGCGTTGCCGCGCAGACCGGCCAGCGCCACCCCGCCGGAGGCGTCCGCGGCCAACGTGAACCAACTGCCGCGATAGGGGGTGGACAGGCGGCGGAAGCTGCGCCCGCCATCGTCGGAGCGCATCAGGAGCCCCTGCTCTCCCGCGATGTAGAGCGCGTCGCCCCCGGCGCGGATGGCGTAGAGATGCAGCCCGTCCGGGTTGGGCAGATCGAGGGTGAGGGACGACCAGCTCTTGCCGCCGTCGTCGGTGCGCAACGCCAGACCGAAGGCCCCGACGATGAAGCCGGCATCCTTGGTCGGGAAAAAAAGGTCGAGGAAGGGCTTGTCCGGCCCCTCCTCGACGATCCGTCCGAGACGGGGGGAGGAACCGTCCTTCGGAACGCTGTCGGCGACGATGCGGGCGGCGGCAAGCCCGTCGAGCTGCCGGACCCAGCTTTCCCCGCCGTCGCGGCTGTGCAGCACGACGCCGTAATGGCCGACCGCCCAGCCCAGCGTGGGGGTGGGAAAACTCACGGCGGTCAAGGTCACGCTGACCGGAACCTTCGCCTGACGCCAGGATGCGCCCTTGTCGTCGGACAGGACGATCAGGCCCCGCTCGCCCACCGCGACCAGCCGCCCGCCCGCCGCCGTAACCGCCTGGAAGGCGGCGCGGTCCGGCTGGCGGACCAGGGTGGCGGGCCGGTCGAGCGGTTCGGGCACCGGCGCGGCCAGCGCCGGGCCGCCGAGGGCAAGCAGCCCCGCCAGGGCGACCGACACCGCTCCACTGCAACGTCGCATCATCTCACCTTGTAAAAATCGGGAGGATGGAAAGCCGGGGATCATCGGCCCGCGATCACCGGTTCACGGCCGCCGGGAGGCGCGCCGGAACGATGGCGTGGTCGATGGCGCCGAACAGCGACTGTCCCGCGGCATCGACCACCTCGAACCGCAGCCGGTCGCCGAACCGCAGGGTCGGGCTGGTCGCCTCCCCCTTGGCGATGACCTCCAGCGCCCGGCGCTCGGCCAGACAGGCGGAGCCGACCGTCGCCGCGTCAAGGTTCGACACGGTGCCGGACCCCAGGATCGTCCCTGCGCGCAGGTCGCGGTTGTACGCCAGATGGGCGAGAAGCTCGCCGAAGCTCCAATCCATCTCGCGCCCGTTGGGATGGCCGAACCAGGCGCCGTTGCGGTGGATGCGCAGGTCCAGCGCGATGCGGCCATCGGTCCAGGCTTCACCCAACTCGTCCGGCGTCACCGCCACCGGGGCGAACACCGTGGCCGGCTTGGCCTTGATGAAGCCGAAACCAAGCTGCATTTCGGCGAACAGGTGGCGGCGCATGCTCATGTCGTTGAACAAAGTGACGAGCCGGATCGCGCCTTCCGCCTGCGCCGGGCTGCTGCCCATCGGCAGATCGCCGGTGATGACCGCGAACTCCCCCTCGAAGTCGCCCTGCTCGTCCTCGTCCAGCATCGGGTAGTCATCGCGGGGGCCGCGGAAATCGTCGCCCTGGCGCTGGATCAGGATCGGCACCCCCTCCTGCTTGCGAACCGTCAGGTTGTAGGCCCGCTCCATGATATTGCCATGGTTGAGAAAGGCGGAGGCGTCCACGAACTGGCAGGTCCGCGGCAGCGGCGCCATGGCGGTCTTCGGCTCGAACGGAAAAGCGCCGGCGGCGCTGCCCTCCTCCAGCCGTTGCGCCAGGGCGCGCAGATCCGCTTCGCAGCGCTCCCAATGGTCCAGCGCGGCGCGCATGGTCGGGGCGATGGCCGCCGCGTCCACCGCGCGCGTCAGGTCGCGCGACACGACGACCAGACGGCCATCGGGAGCGCCGTTCTTCAGCGTGGCGAGCTTCATGGCGTCAATCCTCTTCGAAAATCGCGACGGCGCGGGTCCAGCCGGCGGACGCGCCGCGAATCTTGTGGGGGAAGCAACTGACCAGGAAACCGTGGCCGGGCAGCGCCTCCAGATTGTGCAGCTTCTCCAGATGGCAGTAGCCGATGTCGCGCCCGGCCTTGTGCCCTTCCCAGATCAGCGAAGTGTCGCCGGTCTCGGCGATCTTCTGCGCGGTATAGGAAAAGGGCGCGTCCCAGCTCCAGGCGTCGGTTCCGGTCAGGCGGACGCCGCGTTCCAGCAGGAACATCGTCGCCTCGTATCCCATGCCGCAGCCGGCCCCCAGATAATCGGTGTTCCCGTAACAGGATCCGGCGCGGGTGTTGACCAGCACGATGTCGAGCGGTTGCAGCGTATGGCCGATCCGGTCCAGCTCCCGTTCGACATCGGCGGCGGTGGCGACATAGCCATCGGGAAAATGCCGGAAATCCAGCTTCACGCCGGGCTGGAGGCACCAGTCCAGCGGAACCTCGTCGATGGTGATCGACTTCCTCCGCTCGCCCAGCTTGGCGTCCATCGTCGAATGGAAATGCCAGGGGGCGTCAAGATGCGTGCCGTTATGGGTGGTCAGCGTCACCCACTCCGCCGCCGCCGCCTCGCCATCGGGAAAATTCTCGGCCCTGACGCCGGGCAACATCTGAAGGAACTCCGGCACCGTATCGGCATGTTTTTGGTAAGTGATCTTTGGGGCCAGCGGCGGCGGGTCCGACAGCACGTCGTTTTCCAAGTAGATCGACAGGTCGACCAACCGGCGCTTCGCGGTGAGCAGCATGGCGGAACCCTCCTAAAGCGCGCGATTGGACCAGTGCGCGGGCGGCAGGCCGGGAACCGGGGAGCGGAAGACCGGCAGGCGATCGCCGCCGAGACTTCCCAGATAGACGGTGCGCAGGTCCGGCCCGCCGAAGGTCACGCTGGCCATCAGCGGGGCGATCGTCCCGGCGCAGGCACCCAGCAGGGCGGGCGTGACGGCTCCCTGCTCATAGGCGGCCTCGTACGCCGCCAGCGCGGCGGGTTGGCCGTCGTCCAGCAGGGTCAGCACGTCGCCCTCAGGGGTCAAGGCGATCAGACGCTCGGTCAGGATGAGGGTGATCCAGAGGTTGCCGGCGGCATCCAGCGCAAATCCGTCCGGGAACCCGCCGAGATCGCTCGGCCCATAAATCTCCCGGTCGGTCAGGGAGCCGTCGGCGCCGACCCGCAGGCGGGAAATCCGCCGCGCGTTGGTCTCTGCGACGTAGAGCCATTGCTCCTCGGCGTCGAAATGGATTTCGTTGGTGCCGCAGAACCCATCGGCGACGATGCGGGCGCCCCGCTCGTCGATCAGTCCGATATAGCCGTCCGCCGTCCGTTCGTTGATCGAGCGGGTCCAGGGAACCTGCCGGGTCGTCACCGTGAACCAGATCCGGCCCCGGCTGTCGGTCAGCACGAAATTCGTCTTGCCCAGCGGCTGGCCGTCGATCCCGTCGCACAGGGTGGACAACACGCCGTCGCGGGTCATCCGTTCGATGACGTCGGTGCCGAAATTGGCGATCAGCAGATCGCCGTTGCGGTCGAAGGCCAGTCCGTTCGGCAGGGAGCCGCCCAGGATCAGCGTTTCCGCGCCGCCTCCCTCGGCCTTCGCCGGACGGCCCTCGATCAGGCGTTGCGCGCCGTCGGGGCGCAAATGGACGACGCCGCGCGCGTCCGCCGTCCACAGCGAGCCGTCCGGTTCGGCCAGGATGCATTCCGGCCGGCGCAGGCCAGTCCCGACATAAGTAAGGGCGTTAGGGTCCACCCGCCAACCCGTCAAGGGGTTGGCGGTGGACGCGCGAAGCGTCGTCATGGCTGGGATCCGTTGGGTCGGGTTCGGTTCAGATCGCCTAAATTCAGATCGGCAGCGTTCAGATCGGCTGCGCCAGCGCCGCCATCGACGCGCGCATGATGTCGGTGTGCTCGCGCTTGTCGCCGCCGGAGATTTCGATCTCGCCCAGCCGGCGGGAGTTCTCGACCACCATGCGGCAACGCTCCCAGCGCCGATCCTGGAACGCCTCAAGCCCCGCCGCGATCCGGTCGGCGCGTTCCAACTCCTCGGCCAGCACCAGCGCGTCCTCGATGCCGATGCAGGCTCCGGACGCCAGATGCGGGGTGGTCGCGTGCACCGCGTCGCCGACCAGTACGACCCGGCCGCGATGCCAGGGCTGTGGCATCAGCAGCCCCTCCAGCGGACGGTAGACGATGTGGGAATCCGCCGTCAATTGTCCGCGAATCCATTGAACCAGCGGGGCCGGGAACGGGGCCAGCAGTCCGTCGAGCAGCGGCAGGAAGCGATCCGGCGCGATGAAGGTGTTTTCGGCCCGGTTCTCGGTGACGAACAGATACATCTCGTCGCGCGACACCGGGTTGACGCCGACCTTGATCTGCGGGCCGACCCACATGACGCAGCGCTCGACCTCCGCCGGCAGGGGCAGCACGGCCCGCCAAACCCCCTGCCCGCTGTAGGCCGGGGTGGGAGCGTCCGGGAACACCGCCCCGCGCACCTTGGAATAGAGCCCATCCGCCCCGATCACCAGATCGTAGCGCCCCGTGCTTCCGTCGGTGAAGCCGACCGTCACCCCGTCCGCGTCCTGGTCGATCGTCGTGAAGCTGCACCCCAGCCGCACATTGGTCCCCGAGGCGCGGGTGGCGTCAGCCAGGATCCGGGCCAGGACCGGCCGCAGGATGGCGCCGCCGCCCGGCACGTCGGGACCGGCGACCCGCGGGGTGGGCAGGGTCGCCAGAGGGGTTCCATCCGGAGCGCAGGCGTCCACCCCGTCGCTGGCGGCCCCCTCCTCCAGGAAACGCTCCAGGATGCCGAGCTGACGGAAGGCGCGCAGGGTCGCCCCGCCGATGCTGATGCCTGCGCCATACGAGCGCCACCCCTCATCGATCTCCACCAGATCGACGGACACCCCCCGCTTGCGCAGCTCGATCGCCGCCGACATGCCGGAGAATCCGCCGCCGATGACAAGCACGTTCTGAACGACCGACGTCATGATGCTGTCCTTGACTCCAGGGCGTCGCGCGGCACCAGAACGAGCCCGTCCGCGCGACGGATGAGAGGAATTGTTTGCAGCGACTGACCCGGACAGGGTCCATCAAGACAGTCGCCCGTGTCGATATCGAACCGCGCCCCGTGGGCGTAACAGACGATGTGCGCTCCATCGGGGCTGAGATAGCCGTCCTTGCGCCAGGCCATCGGCGTGCCCGGCCAGTGCGGACAACTGTTGCGATAGGCCCGCAGCGCCCCGCCCCGCCGCACGATGAACAGAACGTCGCGCCCCTCGCGCAACGGATCGAAGCCGCGCGCCCCGTCGGAGGGCAAATCCTCGAACCGGCACAACGCCAACTGATGCAGCGGCGGGGGCGCGTCGTCCATCGCCCGCCTCACGCCGTCTTGGCCGGAGGCGGACCGCTGGGGAACCAAAGCTCGCGGGCCTGGAACAGGAAGATTTGCGAGGTGTCGGCCCCGGCCTCCGCCTCCCGCGCCACCCAGCTTTCGTCATGATGGTCCATGTCCGCGTCGTATTCGACATGGCAGCCGAACGGGCTGTTGAAGTACCAGAACCAGTTGGATCCGAAGATATGGCGGCCCGGCCCCCAGAAGGATTGATAGCCCCGCTCGACCATCCGCCGACCCGCCGCCAGAACCTCGGTGGGTCCGCCCATGTGGAAGGTGAAATGCTCGCACCCCTGCATGAAGGGCGGGGTCTGGATCATGAACAGCGTATGGTGGTCCCGGCACCCGGCCGGGCGCATGAAGGGGCCGACCTTGGTGAAGCGGTCGGTGGTGACGAAGCCCAGACGGTCGGCATAGAACGCCTCCGCCTTCGCCACGTCGGGAACGAAATAGACGACGTGCGACAGGGAGCGCGGCTTCGCCGGTTCCGCCCCGGCATCGACGCCCAGGGCGTTGGTCGGCCGCTGCGCCGGAACGCCCGGCGCGTTGGCGGCCTCCAAGGGCAGGGACAGCGGCCGCGGCGTGGCGACGCGGAAGCCGAGCGCGAAGCCCAGATCGTCCACCGTCTCCAGCGATCCATCGGCCAGCCAGCGGACCTCGCGGTCCCGTCCCAGTTCCGCCGCGATGGCGTCCAGCGTGGCGGCGTCGGCGACGCCGTAGACGGTCTTGCGCAGAGTGCTGGCGGTCGGCAGCGGCGGCGGCAGTGACGGGTCGTCCCGGCGGGCCAGGACGACCGCGGTGCCGTCCAGCCCCTCGAAGCGACCGCCATCCGGGCCGGAACCAACCGGCGTCAGGCCGTAATCGATCAGATAGCGCGCGCAGTCGGCGACGTCGTCGACGCCGAAGACAAGCGCGTCAAGTCCAATGATTTTCATCGATTATCCTCTGCCGTCAAAGAGCCGTACGGCCACCGAGCGTTTCGGCGACCCAATCGGCGATGTAATGGCCAGCGTTGATGCTGTTATCGAAACTGGAATGCTGGACGCCGCCTTCGCGGTCTGTGAAGATCTTCAATTCGCGCTTCGGGCTGTTGACCAGTTGCTCATAGGTGCGATGAGCCCATTTCAGGGGGATTTGCGAGTCCTTCTCGCCATGAGTCACCAGGAAGGGAACCCTGATGCGGTCAAGCACGCCGTCGAGATGGACGTTCTCGGCGATCCTCATGAAGTCGTCCATGTCCTTGGCGCCCCACACCCAGCGGACATGTTCCCAATAATGGGGGACCGGGAAATTGCCCTCGCGCTCCAGCCGGCGCTTCTGGACGTCGCGCCAGTCATGGTTGGCGCCCCACACCACGCCGCAGGCGAAGCGCGGCTCGAAGGCGACGGCGCGCGGACAGTAGTAGCCGCCCAGCGACACCCCTTCCATGCCGATCCGCTTGGGATCGACCTCGGGGCGGGTTTCCAGCCAATCGACCACGCGGCTGGCCCAATGCTCGCTGTCGTAACGCGCGGTCAGTCCCTGGAGGCGCAGCGCCTCGCCGGTGCCGGGCTGATCGACGATCAGGGAGGAGACGCCGCGCTTGGCCAGGGAGTCGGGCAGCCCGACCCGGTATTTCATCTCCTTGGTCGAATCCAGCCCGTTCACCTGCACCAGCAGCGGAGCCGGACCCGACACGCCGGAAGCCCGCACGTAGAGCGCCGACAGGTGGCTGTCGCCATAGGGGATCTCGACGCGCTCGCAATTCTCCCCCGACAGGGCCACCCCTTTATGGAACATCTCAAGGTGGCGGCGGTACAGCGCCAGCCGTCCCGGCGTGCCATGCGCCTGCAACCGTTCGCAGGTGATCAGGTAGGTGGCCGCCCGGCTGTACTTTTCCGCCGCCGACATCAGCCGGCCCCGCGCCTCGTCCTCTTCTCCCAGCAGGCACAGCTTGTCCGCCATTTTCTCCCAGACGTCGCGGAACGCCTGGGTTCCGGTCGCGTCGGGCTGCTTCGCCGCCTCCTGCAACGGGCCGCACATCTCGGCGATCTCGCCGATCCGCGCGCCCATTTCCAGGGCGAGGTTGACCGAGAGATCCCAGCCGTAGTTGGTGGGGAAGTATCGAAACATGGTTTCCTCGAAAGATCGCTTCGGATGGAGCGGGCCGGCGGATGGGCCGGGGGCCGGACCGGATCAGCGCACGCCCTCGGCCGCCATGGCGTCCGGCGTGAACACCCGATCCGGGAAGATCGGCTTGACCGCGTAATGGACCGGCTGGGCATTGTAGAGGTTGGCGATGAACGCGGTTCCCGCCAGCAGGTCGTTCATGCCGAACGCGCCCGTGATGGTGCCCGGCAGATCGGGAGCCACGAAGGTCTGGGTCCACAAGGTCCGCCACAATTGGCCGTTGGCGTCCCAGCGGTCGGCCAGCACGCAGGCCCAGGTGTCCTCGTCGCAATAATAGCGGCCGCGAGCGGCCTGATGCCGGGCGCCGGCGCGCAAGCTTGCCTCGACCACCCAAACGCGGTGCAGTTCCCACCGCACATGGTCGGGGTTGAGGTGATGCTCGGACAACACCGCCTCGTCCTTTTGCGGCTGGAGCAGGCGGTTGCCGTTATAGGGAATGTAGAGTTCCTGCTTGCCCACCAGCTTCCAGTCGAAACGGTCGAGGCGTCCGGTGAAGGTTTCGATCTCGTCGAAGGTCATCACGCCCGCCGTCGACGGAGCCGGGGTGTCACAGCAAGGGTTGGGCAGCTTGCGCACGCGGCGCTGGCCGGTGAGATAGACCCAGCTTTGCGACTTGGAACCGTCGATCTGCTCGCGCCCGACGATCGCCTCGCCGGCGCGGATCGGCGGCCCGTTGTTGACCAGCCGGACCATCCAATATTCGCCGCGCTTGGCGAACTCTTCAGGGGACCCATCCGGCAGGTAATACGGCATCTGCTGGTCGGCGGCGCCCACCGTGGTCAGCACCGCGTTCCCGGAGGTGGTCAACTGATACTGGGAGACCTGCCACTGGACCGCCGTACCCCGCCAGCGCAGAATATGGTTCCAGATGACTTCCGCCCCCGAGGACGGGATCGGGAACGGCACGCCGCCATAGGCCCCTTCGACCAGATCGCCGTTCAGACGGGCGCGGGTGGCGTTCTTGGCGATGTTGTCATAGACCCATTGCGGAGCCGCGGCAGTGCGGTGCGTCTTGTAGACGTCGATCCGGAAACTGTCGGGGTATTTGGCCAGCATGGCCTTGGCCCCGTCGCTCAGCTTGTCGGCGTACTGGCCGACATTCTTCTGGGTGATCGAAAACAGCGGCTTTTCGTCCTTGAACGGATCGCCGCGCCGCCCGCCCGCCACGTCGCCGGGAATGGGCGTCGTGTAGCCGCCCGTCCAGGCGGGAATGGAACCGTCCTTGTTGCCGGCCTTCTCCGCGCCGAACGGGGTCAGGCTGGTCTTCAGCTTGGCCACCTGATCCGCCGACACCTCCGCCAGCGCCGGTCCGGCCAGGAAGGCCGCCACGGCGACCGCGGCACACAGCATGAAACGCTTCTTCATCTGGGTGTTCCTCAAAAAGTCCGGCTGAGCGTCATGGCGACGAAATCGCGGTCCTTCAGCGATTGCTTGAAGGAGACGTGATTGTTGGCGTCGACGAAGGTCCCTTCCGGACCGAAATAGTGGGTGTAGCTCAGGCCCATCTGCCAGGTGTTCTCGTACACGCCCTTCAGACCGATGCTGAGATCGCCGACCTTGTTGCCGTTGACCGCAGCCCCCAGCGCCGCGGAATTGCCCATGCCGTAGCCGAAGCCGACCGGAACCGACAGGTCGAGTCCCGACAGCACCTGACGGTAGGACGGTTCGTAGACCATGCGCAGGTTGCAGGCGTCGCGGTTGGCGTTGGGATTGAGCGCGGTCGGGTTCTTCGTCACCTTCAGCACCCGGTTGCAGGCGAGTTCGCCGAGGAACGACGCCTCTTCCGCAACGAAGCTCGGCGGCAGGCTGGCCAGCCACGAGATCTGCGCGTGCGCCGTGCGCCCCACCGCGTAGAGCGGATTGCCGTTGTTGTCCGCGGCGGCGGTCGGGCCGCCGAACCGGCTCGGCACGATGCCGAACAGATCCAGTTTCGCGTCGCTCGCCAACGGCATGTTGGTGCGCATCGACGCTTCGCCCGCAATGTTGAAGATGCCGATGGTGTGGCTGAAGCTGGCGCCGAAGGTGCGGATGTTTTCCGGATAGACCCACAGGAATTGCGCCGGCACGTTGGGGCCGGGGATCAGCCCGCGCAGATAGGGTTGCGGCGACTTGTCATGATACTGCATGGCGTAGAGGCCGAAATCGGTCTCGCCGAGCTGGAAGCGCGCCTGCACGCCGCCCTGACCGGAATTCTTGGCCCGGATGTCGGGGGCGCGGCCGGCCCAGAAGGGGCCGAAATTCATCCGCTCCGCCCCGGTGGCGAAATTGTCGGAGGTCGAGAAATAGCTGCCGGAACCGGGAAAGCGGTTTTCCTCCCACCGGAACTGATAATAGGCGCCGATCGACAGATCCGGAGAAATCTGCCACTGGCCGGACATCTGTTCCACCGGGCGGATCAGTTCCTTGAACTGGGTGTTGGGAACCGATTGCGCCTTCACGATGTCGATGGGAGCCATGGCGGCGGCGACGCCGTTGGCACCGAAGAACAGGCTTTCACCCCATTGCAGCGCGTAGCGCCCGACGCGGAACGACGCCGTGGTGTCGTCGATGTTGACCTTGCCGAAGGCGAAGGCATCCAGCAGTTCGACGTTGCGGCCATGCAGACGGCGCGTGTCGCCGGTAAAGCGGTTGGGCGCCACCGAGCGCTGGTTGGCGGTCAGCGGGGAATCATTGTCGTTGGACTGGTTGTAGACGGTGTCGTACCACCCGGCCCCGCTGAGCCGGACGCCGAAGCCGCGATAGACGACGTCCATTTCCGACAGCAGATCGACCCGGTTCGAAATCAGCCCGCGGTCGAAATTCCGGTCGCCGTCGTCGAAATTCGCCGAGCCCTTCAGCGTCGGGGACGCATCCTTGACCCGAAAGGCCGAACTGTACTTGGCCGTGGTGTCCCAGCGGACCTTGACTTCGGGATTGCCGCTGTCGATTTCAAAAGCCTGCGCCGCAGGCACAGCCAGAACGGTCCCGGCACCCAGCGCAACGGCACAGGCGATGGACCGGCGCGCCCGTCGCGCACGCCGCATTGCATCAGTCTTCACGAGCCCCCCTACATTTTTGAAAATCTTGGCGCAAGGGCGCGATGAACCGGGCCTGCTATGACCGCACGGTCCTCGTCACACCATATTTTGAGGATCCACTCCGGACTCGGGAATTCCGTCCAGGGGTTTCCGTCGCGCTTTTATTTTCTATACGGCGCCAACATTCGATCTTTCTTCCACATTTGTCTCATCCCTTCAGTTCTTTATTATGATTACGCCGCGACATCCCAACGATCCCGTCGGAAACATCACCAAGTTCAAGCTGTTGTTTGGAAGACCTTAAGGGCAAATGATTGTTTGATCGAATGATTATTTTCCATTTGACATATTTACGGGATCAATACCTCATAGGGTTGATCATCTCCAACGGGAATGGGCAAGGCCGACGCTTCCTTCGCCCCCCGGCAGCGTCGGCGCAACATCGGCAGGGCCTTCATGCGGTTCAAACGGCTGGATCTGAATCTTCTCGTCGCGCTGGACGCGCTGCTCCGGGAACGGAACGTCAGCCGGGCCGCCGATGGCCTGAACCTGTCGCAATCGGCGATGAGCAATGCGCTGGCCCGCCTGCGCGACTATTTCAACGACGACCTGCTGGTCCAGGTCGGCAGGAAGATGGAGTTGACGCCGCAGGCCGAATCCCTGGCGGAATCCGTCCGGGACATTCTATTGCGGATCGACACCGCCATCGCCGTGCAGCCGGAGTTCATCGCCGCGGACTCGAAACGGACCTTCAACCTTCTGGTCTCGGAATACACCACGTCGGTTCTGATGCCGACCCTGCTGTCGCTGGTCCACCGGGAGGCGAAGAACATCTCCTTCCGCTTCCTCCCCCAAAACACCTCGCCGGAAGCGATGCTGACCAGCGGAGACGCCGATCTGCTGATCATGCCGGAAAACTTCATTCCTCCCGGCCACCCCTCCGAACAACTGTACGAAGATGATTTTTCCTGCGTCGTCTGGCGCGACAGCGCGGCCTTCGGCGAGACGCTGACCGTCGAGGAGTATCTGGCCGCGTCCCACATCGTCGCGGAATTCGCCGCGGCCCGCGCGTCCTACGAAAGCTGGTTCATCAAACGCTATGGCGCGGAACGCCGGATTGCAGTCGTTACCCCCAGCTTTCTGACCTTGTGCCCGCTGGTGGTCGGCACCGACTGCATTGCGACGGTGCATTCCCGCATCGCCCGTCAGGCCCTGGAGTCCCTACCGATCCGACTATTGCCCCTGCCCGTCGAAATCCCGAAGCTCATCCAAATGGTGCAGTGGCACAAGTACCGTTCTCAGGATCCCGGCCTGAAATGGTTGCGCGGCCATTTGCGGACTGCCGGCCAGAGAATCCAGACCCGTTGATCGCGGTCGGCCCGAATGCCGACTGATCCCCCATCCATCTCCCAAGCCCGACGGGCAAATCAGGGGGTTCGGCGGCGAACTCGGCACGAACCGGGAGTGGTATCAGGCCGGTCCGCTGTTGGTCGACGGAATGCGGAACCCAATTCACCGTAAGCCGCCGTGAGGCGGTGGCCCGCCAGGGCCAGGGTTGATGGCGGGTCGGCGACGGGTAACCTCTGCCATGGCAACGACGGCGGGTTTCTTCCCGGTCATGGAGAGCCGTCATGTACCAGATCCATCCCAACGCCCGCACCACTCCGGCCGTGCGCGCCGCCATCGCCTTGTCCGCCGAGCCCTCGGGCGTGCTGGCCAAACGCTATGGCGTGAGCACCGAAACCATCCGGAAATGGCGGCGGCGGGGCGTTGAGGATTGCCAGGACCATTCCGCCCGCCCGAAGCATCTGCGGCGGCGGCCTTCCGAGGAGGAGCGCGCCATCGTCTGCGAGCTGCGCCGGATGACCAGCTTTGCTTTGGACGATCTCACCTTCACCCTGCGCCACTTCCTGCCGCATCTGAACCGCGACGCCGTCTACCGCATTCTCAAGGCCGAAGGGCTGGGCCGCCTGCCGCTGAACCGCGCCGGTTTTCCCGGAGGCCGGTTTGGTTGAGTCACGCCGCCATAGGGACGTCCTCGTTTTGGGCATAATAGCGTGCTTCGGCCTCGGCGGGAGGAATGTTGCCGATGGGTTCGAGGAGGCGTCGGTGGTTGAACCAGTCCACCCATTCCAGGGTAGCGAACTCGACAGCCTCCAGGGTGCGCCACGGCCCGCGGCGGCGGATCACCTCGGTCTTGTAAAGGCCGTTGATGGTCTCGGCCAAAGCGTTGTCATAGGAATCGCCGATGCTGCCGACGGAGGGCTCGACGCCGGCTTCGGTGAGGCGTTCGGTGTACCGAATGGCGAGATATTGCGATCCACGATCGGAATGATGGACGAGGCCGCTGCCCTTGGTCGGCCGGCGGTCATGCAGAGCCTGCTCCAAAGCATCCAGGACGAAGTCGGCGTGGGCGGTGCGCGACACCCGCCAGCCCACGATGCGGCGGGCGAAGGTGTCGATGACGAAGGCGACGTAGACGAAGCCCTGCCATGTGGCAACGTAGGTGAAATCGGCCACCCACAAGGCATTCGGACGAGAAGCCTGGAACTGGCGGTTCACCCGGTCGAGCGGGCAAGATGCCGCCTTGTCGCTGATCGTGGTGCGCACCGCCTTGCCGCGCATCGCCCCCTTCAAGCCCATGGACGCATCAGGCGAGCCACCGTGCAGCGCGCCACGTCGAAGCCCTCCCGCCGCAACTGCCGCCACACTTTCCTCACCCCGTAGACCTGGAAGTTTTCATTCCAGACCCGTCGGATAGCCAAACTCAGCTCGGCGTCGCTTCGCGAGCGGGCCGGCGCCTTGGCCGGATCGGCCCGCCGGGCGGCATGGGCGCGGTAGGTCGACGGGGCGATCGGCAGCACTTTGCAGATCGGCTTATATGAGGAGAATCAACGGAAATGTTCGTCAGCTTTTCATTTTATGCTCCTGTAGCGCTATTGTAAGCGTCGTCTGAGTGCTGCCTTGCGGGAGGAGTGTGCCGCGTGCTGAAAGCTGGACGTCGGCGGCACCGGTGGGTGTGGCTGGCTTGGCATCGTGGCAAGCAGCGTGGTTTGCACTGTGGCAGTCCAACGTATCGAGGTCATCACCGGCGCCGGCGGGCGGCGCACCTACTCGGCCGAGGAGAAGATCCGCTTGGTCGGCGAGGCCCACGGCGGGCGCGGCGCCGTCGTCGCGGTGGCCCGCCGCCACGGCGTGTGCACCAGCCTGATCTACCGCTGGCGCCGACAGTTCAAGAGCGGAGAACTGTCTGCCGCGGCGCCCTCCTTCGTGCCGGTTCATGTGTTGGAGGGGCCGCCGTCCGCCGGCCTGCTCTCTCCCACCAAGACGCCGTCGGCGCCGGAGCCGGCACCCTCAGCCGAGCGCCGTGCCGCCCTGGTCGAGGTGGTTCTCGCCAACGGCCGCGTGCTGCGCGTCGCCGAGGATATCGCCCCGGCCACGCTGCGCCGACTGGTCGGCGCGTTGGATTCGCCATGATCTCGGTTCCCGCCGGGGTGCGGGTCTATCTGGCGATGGGCGCCACCGACATGCGCAAGGGCATGGACGGGTTGGCCATGCTCGCCCAGCAGGTCCTTCAGCAGGACCCGTTCGCCGGCCATTTGTTTGTTTTCCGGGGTCGGCAAGGTCATCTGGTGAAGGTTCTTTACTGGGATGGCCAGGGCTTCTGCCTGTTCACCAAGCGCCTGGAGAAGGGGCGCTTCGTGTGGCCGATCAGCCGCGAGGGCGTGGCGGTGCTCACTCCGGCCCAGTTGGCGATGCTCATCGAGGGCATGGATTGGCGCGCCCCGCAGCGCACATGGCGCCCGGAGATGGCGGGGTGAGTCCCGGCCGCCACGCCCGCCGATGATCGGCGCCGGGGTGGTGATCGCTCCTCCTCCGGGAGCCGCCGATCGGGTAGACTCCGGCCATGCCCGCTACCGCCGAGCCGCTGCCCACCGACATTGAGACGCTGCGCGCGATCATCGCGGCGCAGGCCGCGGAGTTGGCGGCCGAGCGTCGGTGTCGTGAGGCCAGCGAGGCCGAATTGGCCGCCGCCAAGGCCGGCCTGGTGGCCAAAGCGCTGGAGGTGGAGAATGCATATTTCGGCGGAAAGCACCCAGCGGGAACGGCGGAAAGCGCCCGGGCAGAACGGTGAAAGCGCCCAGCCGTTTCGGTGAATTCGCCCACCCGTAGGAGTGGTGGTATCGGGGTCCGAACCAGCCTTTGGCATCCCCATGATCTTTCCACGGCACAGGCCAAGGAGGATCGGGATGCCCCGAGCGAGGTCGGACATGCGGCGGATCAGAGAAGTCCTTCGTCTGCGGGATGAGTTTGGCGCCAGCCAACGGCAGATTGCCGATGCCTGCCGGCTGCCGCGCAGCACCGTGCGCGATTACCTGGAGCGGCTACGGGCCTCCGGGCTGCAGTACGCGGATGTGCTGGGCTGGACGGACGTCGAGCTGGAGGAGCGGCTGTTCCCGCCTCCGGTCACGTCGGCGCGCCCGGTGCCCGACTGGCGGCACATCAGCCGGGAACTCGGCCGCCGTGGCGTAACGCTGCGGCTGCTGTGGGAGGAATACCTGGAGGTCCATCCCGGCGGCTATCGCTACACCCAATTCGTCCAGCATTTCCGGGCATGGCAGGGTGCTCATGCCGAGCCGCGTCTGCGCCGGGAACATCGGCCGGGGGCGGCGATCGAGGTTGATTACGCTGGGATGACGCTGACCGTCGGGCTCGGCGCTGAGGCGCGGCAGGCCCAGGTGTTTGTCGCCTGCCTGCCGTATTCGGGCTACGTCTATGCCGAGGCGACCTGGACCCAGCAGGCGGAGGAGTGGCTGGCCTCCCACGCCCGGCTGTTCGAACATCTGGGCGGCGTGCCGGGCAAGCTGGTGCCGGATAACCTCAAGGTCGGCGTCAGCCACGCCTCCTTCTACGATCCGGCGATCAACCCGGCTTATCACGATCTCGCCCGGCACTACCGCACCGCCGTCCTGCCGGCCCGGGTGCGGCGCCCGCGCGACAAGCCCAGCGCCGAGAACGGCGTGCAGCAGGTCGAGCGGCGGGTGCTGGCCCCGCTGCGCGATACGCCCTTCGCCACGCTGGACGCCGCCAACGCGGCCTTGCGCGACAAGCTGGCCACCCTCAATGCCGCTCCCTTGAGCCGCCGGCCGCAGGACACGCGCGCCGGCCTGTTCGCCGCCGAGGAGCAGCCGACCCTGCGCCCCTTGCCGCCGGACCGCTTCGTGCCGGGCACCTGGGCGCGCCACAAGGTCCCGCCCGACTATCATCTCGCTCTCGACGGCGGCGTCTACTCGGTGCCCCACACGCTGATCGGCAAGACGGTCGACGTGCACAGCACCGCCGGCGTGATCAGCGTCTTCCTGCGCGGCAAGCGGATGGCCTGCCATGTCCGCCGGCAGGACGGCGCCACCGTGACGCTGGACGCCCATCGCCCCGCCAACCACCGGGCCGTCGCCCGCTTCACCCCCGATGCCATCCAGACCGAACTGGCCGCCATCGGCCCGGCCGCCGCGCTGCTGTTCGAACGCATCCTGGCCGGCGCCGATCACCCCGAACAGGCGGTGCGGGCCGGGATCGGCCTGATCCGCTTGGCGGCCACCCACGGCACCAGCCGGCTGGAGCAAGCCTGCCAGGCGGCGCTGGAGGCCAACGTCGGATCCTACCGCTACGTCCAGCGCTGGTTGACCGCTCCCCCGGCCACAACGGCGGACGCGGCCGGTGCCGGCGAGCACACCAATCTGCGCGGCCCTTCCTACTATCACTGACGGAGATACGATGATGAAGCACGTCAACCACGAGCGGCTGCGCCAGTTGCGGCTGTACGGCATGGCCAAGGGGTTGGAGGCGCTGGAACGCCTGCCCGATCGCGGCCAACTGGCCTTCGACGAGCAGTTGGGCACGCTGATCGAGCGGGAAGCGGCAGAGCGCGCCAACACCGCACTCGCCAGCCGACTGAAACGTGCCCGGCTGCGCCAGACGGCCTGCCTGGAGGACCTCGACCTGCGCACCCCGCGTGGGCTCGATCGCGGTGTTGTGCGCGAGCTGGCCACCGGGCGCTGGGTGAAGGAGAACCGGCCGGTTCTGATCACCGGCCCGACCGGGATCGGCAAGACCTGGCTGGCCTGTGCACTCGGCAACCAGGCGGCGCGGGAAGGCCACAGCGTACTCTACACCCGGCTGACCCGCCTGCTGGACGATCTGGCCACCGCCCGCCTGGACGGTTCGCTCGCCCGGCTGCTGCGACGGATCGCCCGGCTCGACCTGCTGATCCTGGATGACTGGGCGATGACCGAGCTGACCGCGCCTCAGCGCCTGGACCTGATGGAGGTGATCGATGACCGCCACGACCGGGCCGCAACCATGCTGGCCACCCAAGTTCCCGTGGCCAACTGGCATCGGCTCATCGGCGATGCCACCTACGCCGACGCCATCCTCGACCGCCTCGTGCATCGGGCCTACCGCATCGACCTGCATGGCGACTCCATGCGCCGCACCAAGGCCGATGCCGCCAGCGAAACCCCCGACACCTAAGGCCGGTGCTTGGCAACCAAACCCACAACCTTCATAACGTAAATCCAGGGTTCGGCCCCGGCTCCCACCAGCTTGCAATTCGGGTGGGCGCTTTCGCCGAAACGGTGGGCGCTTTCAACCGAAACGCCTGGGCGAATTCGCCGAAATACGCAATCGGCGCCGGGGTGGTGATCGCTCCTCCTCCGGGAGCCGCCGATCGGGTAGACTCCGGCCATGCCCGCTACCGCCGAGCCGCTGCCCACCGACATTGAGACGCTGCGCGCGATCATCGCGGCGCAGGCCGCGGAGTTGGCGGCCGAGCGTCGGTGTCGTGAGGCCAGCGAGGCCGAATTGGCCGCCGCCAAGGCCGGCCTGGTGGCCAAAGCGCTGGAGGTGGAGAAGCTCAAGATCCAGTTGGCTCGGCTGCGGCGCATGCAATTCGGGCGTTCCTCCGAGAAGATCGACCGCGAGATCGACCAGCTCGAACTGGCGCTGGAGGATCTGGAGGCTGCCGCGGCGGCCGAAGGGATGCCGGCCGATCCCGCCGAGCCGCGGGCGCCCTCGGCGGAGAGCCGTGCCCAAGCCGGCCGGCGCAAGCTGCCGGAGCATCTGCCGCGCACCGAGATCGTGCACGCCCCGTTTGAGGCCTGCCCCTCCTGCGGCGGCGCCCTGCGTCCGGTGGGCGAGGATGTCCGCGAGGTTCTGGACTACATCCCGGCGCGTTTCACCGTGATCCGCCACGTCCGCCCGGCGCTGTCGTGCCGGTGCTGCGAGGGCATGGTGCAGGCGCCGATGCCGTCGCTGCCCATCGAGCGCGGCCTGCCCTCGGCCGGGCTGCTGGCGCATGTGCTGATCGCCAAATATTGCGATCACCTGCCGCTCTATCGTACCCCTCCGCCGAGCGCCGCCTTGTGACCGAGCGGGGAAGCTGAATCATTGTGCCTGTCCCTATGGCTATCCCTATGGCAGTCCCTATGACTATCCAACGCGTCGAGGTGATCACGGGCCAGGAGCGGCGGCGGCAGTTCAGCGACGAGGAGAAGCTGCGGCTGGTCGAAGAGGCGTTCCAGCCGGGCGTCAAGGCGACCGAAGTCGCCCGGCGCCTGGGCGTGGACGTCAGCCTGCTGTACCGCTGGCGCCGCCAGTTCTTCGGTCAGCAGCCCCGGCTGCCCGCCTTCATGCCGATCACCGTCGCCACCGACGCTCCGGCACCGGAGGAGGTGGCAGAGCCGACAGCGGCGCCAGCGGCCCCACCAGCCGGTCTCATCGAGGTCGAATTCGCGACGGCGCGCTTGCGCATCACCGGCCCGGTCGATCCGGCCCTGGTCGGCACGGTGATCGCCGCGCTGTCGGGACGGTCGGCATGATCCCGGTCCCCTCGGGCGTTCGGGTCTGGCTGGCGGGCGGGGTCACCGACATGCGCTGCGGGATGAACTCTCTGGCGCTGAAGGTCCAGGAGGGTCTTGGCCGCGATCCCCATGCCGGCGATTTATACGTCTTCCGTGGACGTCGCGGGGATTGAGCGTCATTCAGCATACAGTTTCGAGTCGGCTCGCGTGGAGTATCCGTGGCACCCGCTGTACGGGAAGACATTGAGGGTGGTGAGCCGGACAGTACGTGGTGGTCACTCCGTCCTGTGGCTCGAGGAACGCCCTGATACCGCCCGGGAATTGCCGGCCTGGATGTGCGACGCGGCCTACTGCCTTGATATGGCGGCATTGTGTCCGCCGCAGACCACAGTCGCAGCCCTTAGCGCATTGGCGGCAGTTCTCTCGGATCTGCGGGACTCGATCGGCGACGGCGCAGCATCGGACAACTCACCCACGGAGGAGGTTGCCGATGACCAGACGACCGCGGCCGACGTCCCAACTCTCGCTCGCTCTCTCTGTTCCGCTTCAGGACATCGCCGTTCCGGACGAAGTCGTGCAAGTACTGGCGGATCTCCTCTTGGAAGCTGTGGGCGCCCATCTCGACATGGAGAACAGGGAGGAGGCCCATGAGCACCAAGATCACCGTTGATCATCTGGGCCGCGGTGCCGCGATCTATGTTC
Source organism: Azospirillum sp. B510 (assembly GCF_000010725.1). Lineage (NCBI taxonomy): Bacteria > Pseudomonadati > Pseudomonadota > Alphaproteobacteria > Rhodospirillales > Azospirillaceae > Azospirillum > Azospirillum sp. B510. The sequence goes on from NC_013857.1 coordinate 475,770, forward strand.
GCCAATCCACACCTGGTCAATTGATCAACCACACGGAAAGCCGTCGCCGACAGTATGACTTGGCTGACGCCGCACGGGCGGCTGGGTTCGTCGATGTCATGATCATCGGTGAGGACCTTGGCCGCTCCGGTTCCGGCCTCGAATGCCGTCCTGGCTTTCAGAAGCTGGTGGCGGCGGTCTGCGCCGGCACCGTCGGTGCCGTCTCTTGCATCGAGGCATCGCGGCTGGCCCGCAACGGCCGGGATTGGCACCACCTCATTGACCTTTGTGCTCTGGCTGGGGCGTTGGTCGTCGACCCAGATGGGGTCTATGATCCAAGGCTGCTGAACGACCGCCTTCTGCTCGGCCTGAAGGGAACAATGTCGGAGTACGAACTCAGCCTGCTGCGTCAACGCGGCATCGAAGCCCGAGACGGAAAAGCCCGTAGGGGCGAACTGCGGTTCACGCTACCGCCCGGCTACTGCTGGAACGAGGCCGGACGGATCGAAATCGATCCTGACGCGCGCGTTGCCGGCGCGATCCGGATGCTGTTCAGCAAGTTCCGCGAACTGGGCAGCGCCCGCCAAGTTTTTCTCTGGGCGCGCGCCGCCGAGCTGTCACTCCCCGTCGTGCGGCGCAACCTCATCGCCTGCAAAATCCTTTGGCAGCCGCCGGCCTACCACACGGTGATCCAGGTCCTGCAGAACCCGATCTATGCCGGCGCCTACGTGTTCGGCCGACGGGGTAATCGGACTCGCGTTGTCGAGGGTCGGGCTCGGAAGACGAGCGGGCATAAACGAGAGCGCACCGACTGGAATACCCTGCTGCGCGACAACCACGAGGGCTACATCACCTGGGCCGAGTTCGAGGAGCATCAGCGCATGCTCGAGGAAAATGCCCACATGCAGAAGCGTGCCGCCCGCAAAGCTGGCCGTGGTGGCCGTGCTCTGTTGACCGGGCTGGTCCGGTGCGGGCACTGCGGTCGCAAGATGCGGGTCTTCTACGGCATGCAGTCGGGGCATGCCCACCGGTACCAATGCCGAGGTGACGATGCCCATGTCGGTGTCGGTCTGTGCATCGGCATCGGCGGTATTCGTGTCGACCGGGCGGTCGTGGCGCAGATGCTGGAAGCCGTCTCTACCAGAGCGGTGGAGGCTGCCCTGCTTGCCGCCGACCAGGCGGCTGCGGCGGGGGCGGAAGAGCGGGCAGCGCTGGAGCGCGAGTTGGAGGCGGCCCGCTATGATGCCTCGTTGGCGGCTCGCCGGTACGACCTCGTGGAGCCGGAAAAGCGCCATGTTGTGAGAGAACTGGAAGCGCGCTGGAATACGGCTCTGGAACGGGTGGCGCAGATCGAACGTCGGATTGCCGAGGCCGAGGCGCGCTCATCGGCGCGCCCAAGGGTGAACAGGGCGGCTCTTCTGGGGTTGGCTCACGATCTGTCGGCGGCCTGGAATGCACCGACAGCGGACACGCGAACTCGGCAACGTCTGACCCGGCTACTCGTGGAGGAGGTGGTGATCGACCTCGACGACACAGCGCACGAGGCGGTGCTGCGGATCCACTGGGTAGGTGGCCGACACACCGAACTGCGTGTCCCACGGGCCAGGACCGGGCGTCGAGCGAACAAAGCACATCCAGGAGCGGTGGAGGTCGTGCGCAAGCTGTCCGGGCATTGGCCGGATCATGAGATCTCCGTCACGTTGAACCGCATGAAGTGCCGAAGCGATAACGGAGAGACCTGGACGACCGTGAAGGTTCGGTTGTTGCGGGAGCGACTTGGCCTTTCCGATTTCGACCCGACTGTACCCCGTCCCGAGACGCTGACGGCCGACAAGGCAGCGAAGCGGCTCGGCATCTCGATTCCCTCCGTACACCGCCTTATTCAGCGTGGGATCCTGCCGGCAACGCAGCTTGTCTCATCGGCCCCGTGGCACATTCCCGTGGCAGCCTTGGACACGGACGCCGTGCGAACGGGCGTGAACGAGATTAAGGCGCGGCGCCCCAAGAACCTCATTGATTATCAAAGAGATGAGACGATGCCGCTGCCAGGATTGTGAAAGGAGGGATGCACTATGTCACGCGATTTGGTGACATGGTGAAGTGCCTGTGGCATGACGGGCTCGGCATGTCGCTGTACGCCAAGAGGCTTGAACGGGGCCGTTTCATCTGGCCCAGCCCGGCCAGCGGAGCCGTGGCCATTTCCGCGTCCCAGTTCGCGTATCTGCTCGACGCCATCGACTGGCGCAATCCGCAGCAGACTTGGAGACCGCGCTCGGCCGGATAGGCTGCGGCACAGTGAATCAACCCGCCGCTCTCCGGCGGGAAGAGCGAGGATCGGTGCGGGTTTCCGGGTACAATCCGGCCCCATGGACGCCCTGCCCGACACCATCGACGCCCTGCGCGCCGCGCTGATCGAAGCGCGTGGCCGGGCTGCGTTGGCCGAGGCGGACGCCGCCCAGGCGCGGGCCGAACGGTCCGGCGACCAGGCGCTGATCGCCACCCTGAAGCTCCAGATCGAGAAGCTCCAGCGCGACCTCTACGGCCGGCGCTCCGAACGGACCTCCCGACTGCTCGGCCAGCTCGAATTCCAGTTGGAGGAGGCGCAGGCAAGCGTCGGCGAGGACGATCTGGCGGCGGAACAGGTGGCCGAGGCGACCGGCGCGGCCCGCATCACCCGCAAGGCGCCGTCGCGCAAGCCGTTCCCGGCGCACCTGCCGCGCGAGCGCGTCGTGATCCCGGCGCCGGCGGTGTGCCCATGCTGCGGCTCGACCCGGCTGTGCAAGCTGGGTGAAAGCGTGACCGAGACGGCCGAGCGCATTCCCGCGCGGTGGAAAATCATCCAGACGGTGCGCGAGAAATTCTCCTGCCGGGACTGCGAGACGATCAGCCAGCCGCCGGCACCGTTCCACACCACGCCGCGCGGCTGGGCGGGGCCGAACCTGCTGGCCACGCTGCTGTTCGAGAAGTTCGGCCAGCATCAGCCGCTGAACCGCCAGTGCGAGCGCTTCGCCAAGGAGGGCATGGAGATCAGCCTGTCCACCGCGGCCGACCAGGTGGGGGCGGCCTGCGGCGTGCTGAAGCCGCTGCTCGACCGGCTCGCAGCGCATGTGCTGGCGGCGGAGCGGTTGCACGGCGAGCCCGAAGGGCCAGCGAAGCTACGACACGACCGTGCCGGTGCTGGCGAAGGGCAAGACCGACACCGGCCGCATCTGGGTCTATGTGCGCGACGATCGCCCCTTCGCGGGCGCGGCGGCACCGGCGGCGCTGTTCCACTACTCCCGCGACCGTGGCGGCGGGCATCCCGAGGCACATCTGGCCGGTTGGGCCGGAGTGCTGCAGGCCGACGCCTATGCCGGATACAACCGCCTCTACGACGCGAGCCGCCAGCCGGAGCCCGTGGCCGAGGTCCTGTGTTGGGCGCACGCGCGTCGGAAATTCTTCGAACTCGCCGATATCGCCGCCAACAAGCGGCGCGGCAAGGGGGCGCCCCCGATTTCTCCGCTGGCGCTGGAGGCGGTGCGGCGCATCGACCCGCTGTTCGACATCGAGCGCGAAGCCCTCGGGCGCTCGGCAGCCGACCGTCTGGCGGTGCGCACAGAGCTGTCCAAGCCCCAGGTCGAGGAACTGGAAAACTGGATGCGAACGGCCCGGGCCGGGATGTCGAAGCACGCGCCGGTGGCCAAGGCGATGGACTACATGCTGACCCGCTGGGAAGGCTTCACCCGCTTCCTGCGTGACGGACGGGTCTGCCTGACCAACAATGCTGCCGAACGAGCGTTGCGTGGAATCGCCCTTGGCAGGAAGGCATGGCTATTCTGCGGATCGGATCGAGGCGGGCAGCGCGCCGCCGCCATGTACAGCCTGATCGTGACGGCAAAGATGAACGACATCGATCCCCAGGCGTGGCTGGCCGACGTCCTGGCCCGCATCAACGATCTGCCGCAGACCAAGCTGCACGAACTGCTGCCCTGGGAATGGAAGCGGCTGCACGAGGCGACCACGGCGACCTGAGGAACCATGGCCAGAACCCGCAACCTCGTGACCATGGAGCGCGTCGCCGAGATCCTCGGCGAGGACGTCGAATGGCTGATCGACATTGCCATCGAGCTGGAGCCGGAGGACGGTTGCCTGGCCGTGTTCGGCCCAGGCGAGCAGTGGTTCCATGCCCTGACCGAAGATGGCGTCGAAAGTCTTAAGGAACTCATCCAAATCCACCGAGCAGCACGCTGAACGATTCGATCCGCACCCGCGTCACTCACCGGATGCGTACGGGTGATCCGCGATGCGGTCGAGCACATGTCGCAGGTAGGCCTGAGGATCGAGGCCGTTGAGTTTGGCGGATTCCACGATGGTATAAATCGCCGCGGCACGCTCCCCGCCGGCGTCGGAACCGGCGAACATCCAGTTGCGTCTTCCGATGGCCAGCGGCCTGATCGCTCGTTCGGCGGCGTTGTTGGAGTTCTCCAACCGGCCGTCGTCCACGTAGCGCGTCAGTGCCGTCCAGCGCGAGCGGGCGTAGCGGATCGCCTTGGCCAGGTCGCCCTTGCCGGGGATGCGCACCAAGGCGGCGTCGAGGAAGGTGGCCAGTTCATCGAGAACGGGACGGGCTTCCGCTTGGCGAATCCGGCGGCGGTCCTCGGCGGGCTGGCCGGTCAGGGGGCGTTCGATGTCAAACAGCCTGCCGATCCGTTTCAGCGCGTCGGCGGCCAGGGGCGAGCCGGTTTCGGTGTGCTCGTCGAAGAATTTCCGGCGCACGTGAGCCATACAGGCCACTTCGGCGACAGCGGCCGGTTTGCCGCCCTTGGCTTCGTACAGAGCATCGAACCCGCCATAGCCGTCGGCATGCAGGTGCCCACGGAAACCGGCCAGCTCCCGTTGCGGATGTTCGCCTTTGCGGTCGGGGGTATAGCGGTACAGCACCGCCGGCGGCCCTTGTCCGGCGTGCGGGCGTTCATCGCGCAGATAGACCCACAGTCGCCCCGTCTTGGTCGTGCCACGCCCGGGATCGAGCACCGGCACCGGCGTGTCGTCCGCGTGTAGAACCGAACCGGCCAGCACGTGCCGGCCAATGGCCTCGGCCAGCGGCGCCATCAGCGCCGCCGCCTTGCCGACCCAGTCGGCCAGCAGCGAGCGTTCCAATTCCACGCCTTCGCGGGCGTAGATGGCCGATTGCCGATAGAGCGTACGCATCCGGTGAGTGACGCGGGTGCGGATCGAATCGTTCAGCGTGCTGCTCGGTGGATTTGGATGAGTTCCTTAAGGCTTTCGACGCCATCTTCGGTCAGGGCATGGAACCACTGCTCGCCTGGGCCGAACACGGCCAGGCAACCGTCCTCCGGCTCCAGCTCGATGGCAATGTCGATCAGCCATTCGACGTCCTCGCCGAGGATCTCGGCGACGCGCTCCATGGTCACGAGGTTGCGGGTTCTGGCCATGGTTCCTCAGGTCGCCGTGGTCGCCTCGTGCAGCCGCTTCCATTCCCAGGGCAGCAGTTCGTGCAGCTTGGTCTGCGGCAGATCGTTGATGCGGGCCAGGACGTCGGCCAGCCACGCCTGGGGATCGATGTCGTTCATCTTTGCCGTCACGATCAGGCTGTACATGGCGGCGGCGCGCTGCCCGCCTCGATCCGATCCGCAGAATAGCCATGCCTTCCTGCCAAGGGCGATTCCACGCAACGCTCGTTCGGCAGCATTGTTGGTCAGGCAGACCCGTCCGTCACGCAGGAAGCGGGTGAAGCCTTCCCAGCGGGTCAGCATGTAGTCCATCGCCTTGGCCACCGGCGCGTGCTTCGACATCCCGGCCCGGGCCGTTCGCATCCAGTTTTCCAGTTCCTCGACCTGGGGCTTGGACAGCTCTGTGCGCACCGCCAGACGGTCGGCTGCCGAGCGCCCGAGGGCTTCGCGCTCGATGTCGAACAGCGGGTCGATGCGCCGCACCGCCTCCAGCGCCAGCGGAGAAATCGGGGGCGCCCCCTTGCCGCGCCGCTTGTTGGCGGCGATATCGGCGAGTTCGAAGAATTTCCGACGCGCGTGCGCCCAACACAGGACCTCGGCCACGGGCTCCGGCTGGCGGCTCGCGTCGTAGAGGCGGTTGTATCCGGCATAGGCGTCGGCCTGCAGCACTCCGGCCCAACCGGCCAGATGTGCCTCGGGATGCCCGCCGCCACGGTCGCGGGAGTAGTGGAACAGCGCCGCCGGTGCCGCCGCGCCCGCGAAGGGGCGATCGTCGCGCACATAGACCCAGATGCGGCCGGTGTCGGTCTTGCCCTTCGCCAGCACCGGCACGGTCGTGTCGTAGCTTCGCTGGCCCTTCGGGCTCGCCGTGCAACCGCTCCGCCGCCAGCACATGCGCTGCGAGCCGGTCGAGCAGCGGCTTCAGCACGCCGCAGGCCGCCCCCACCTGGTCGGCCGCGGTGGACAGGCTGATCTCCATGCCCTCCTTGGCGAAGCGCTCGCACTGGCGGTTCAGCGGCTGATGCTGGCCGAACTTCTCGAACAGCAGCGTGGCCAGCAGGTTCGGCCCCGCCCAGCCGCGCGGCGTGGTGTGGAACGGTGCCGGCGGCTGGCTGATCGTCTCGCAGTCCCGGCAGGAGAATTTCTCGCGCACCGTCTGGATGATTTTCCACCGCGCGGGAATGCGCTCGGCCGTCTCGGTCACGCTTTCACCCAGCTTGCACAGCCGGGTCGAGCCGCAGCATGGGCACACCGCCGGCGCCGGGATCACGACGCGCTCGCGCGGCAGGTGCGCCGGGAACGGCTTGCGCGACGGCGCCTTGCGGGTGATGCGGGCCGCGCCGGTCGCCTCGGCCACCTGTTCCGCCGCCAGATCGTCCTCGCCGACGCTTGCCTGCGCCTCCTCCAACTGGAATTCGAGCTGGCCGAGCAGTCGGGAGGTCCGTTCGGAGCGCCGGCCGTAGAGGTCGCGCTGGAGCTTCTCGATCTGGAGCTTCAGGGTGGCGATCAGCGCCTGGTCGCCGGACCGTTCGGCCCGCGCCTGGGCGGCGTCCGCCTCGGCCAACGCAGCCCGGCCACGCGCTTCGATCAGCGCGGCGCGCAGGGCGTCGATGGTGTCGGGCAGGGCGTCCATGGGGCCGGATTGTACCCGGAAACCCGCACCGATCCTCGCTCTTCCCGCCGGAGAGCGGCGGGTTGATTCACTGTGCCGCAGCCTATCCGGCCGAGCGCGGTCTCCAAGTCTGCTGCGGATTGCGCCAGTCGATGGCGTCGAGCAGATACGCGAACTGGGACGCGGAAATGGCCACGGCTCCGCTGGCCGGGCTGGGCCAGATGAAACGGCCCCGTTCAAGCCTCTTGGCGTACAGCGACATGCCGAGCCCGTCATGCCACAGGCACTTCACCATGTCACCGCGACGTCCACGGAAGACGTATAAATCGCCGGCATGGGGATCGCGGCCAAGACCCTCCTGGACCTTCAGCGCCAGAGAGTTCATCCCGCAGCGCATGTCGGTGACCCCGCCCGCCAGCCAGACCCGAACGCCCGAGGGGACCGGGATCATGCCGACCGTCCCGACAGCGCGGCGATCACCGTGCCGACCAGGGCCGGATCGACCGGGCCGGTGATGCGCAAGCGCGCCGTCGCGAATTCGACCTCGATGAGACCGGCTGGTGGGGCCGCTGGCGCCGCTGTCGGCTCTGCCACCTCCTCCGGTGCCGGAGCGTCGGTGGCGACGGTGATCGGCATGAAGGCGGGCAGCCGGGGCTGCTGACCGAAGAACTGGCGGCGCCAGCGGTACAGCAGGCTGACGTCCACGCCCAGGCGCCGGGCGACTTCGGTCGCCTTGACGCCCGGCTGGAACGCCTCTTCGACCAGCCGCAGCTTCTCCTCGTCGCTGAACTGCCGCCGCCGCTCCTGGCCCGTGATCACCTCGACGCGTTGGATAGTCATAGGGACTGCCATAGGGATAGCCATAGGGACAGGCACAATGATTCAGCTTCCCCGCTCGGTCACAAGGCGGCGCTCGGCGGAGGGGTACGATCACCCGATCAACCGAATCGCCGATCTCCTGCCCTGGAACCTCACGATTCCCGACCACGGGTGAACGGAAGCGGAGCCGTCAACCCAATTCCGCCGCAGTCGCCAGACGACGCTTACTCCAAATCCACCGAGCAGCACGCTGAACGTTTCGATCCGCACCCGCGTCACTCACCGGATGCGTACGATCCTGGAGGCATGCGCCGAGGCGGACCCGAAACGCCGACAGCCCGCCTCGTGGGAGGCGGGCTGTCAACTGTCGTTGGTTGCGGGGGCAGGATTTGAACCTGCGGCCTTCAGGTTATGAGCCTGACGAGCTACCGGGCTGCTCCACCCCGCGGATGTCTCTCATTATTGGATGATGGACTGTGAAGATTTCAAGCGGCTTGTTTTTGGAAAGATTGTCTCTTGTGCCTGAGCGACCTGGCGGCGACCTACTCTCCCACGTCTTAAGACGCAGTACCATTGGCGCGGAGGCTTTTCACGGCCGAGTTCGGGATGGGATCGGGTGTTTGACACCTCGCCATGACCACCAGGTCACCGAGGCACAAGACCGACGCTCCTTCCAACAAGGCATATGCTTGAACGTGCAAGTGATTGAGAGGATGTATCGAACCGGCTTGTTTGCGTCAAGCAGGCTTGCTGCTGCGCATGGCGCGGTTGTGTGGGGTTGGGATCAAGCCGATCGAGCGATTAGTAAGGCTTAGCTTCAGGCGTCACCGCCCTTCCACATGCCTCCTATCGACGTGATGGTCTGTCACGGCTCTCAAGGGAGCTCTGGTTTAGAGGTGGGTTTCCCGCTTAGATGCTTTCAGCGGTTATCCCGTCCATACTTAGCTACCCGGCCATGCCACTGGCGTGACAACCGGTGCACCAGAGGTATGTCCATCCCGGTCCTCTCGTACTAGGGACAGATCCTCGCAAAACTCCGACACCCACGGCAGATAGGGACCGAACTGTCTCACGACGTTCTAAACCCAGCTCACGTACCACTTTAATCGGCGAACAGCCGAACCCTTGGGACCTGCTCCAGCCCCAGGATGTGATGAGCCGACATCGAGGTGCCAAACGACTCCGTCGATATGGACTCTTGGGAGTCATCAGCCTGTTATCCCCGGCGTACCTTTTATCCGTTGAGCGATGGCCCGTCCACGTGGAGCCACCGGATCACTATGGCCGACTTTCGTCTCTGCTCGACTTGTCAGTCTTGCAGTCAGGCGGGCTTATGCCATTGCACTCGACGAGCGATTTCCGACCGCT